>CAYPFE010000015.1:0-15776 GCA_964409895.1 uncultured Novosphingobium sp. | reverse complement strand
GGAAATCCGCGCGCCTACCACCATGGTCCTCGCCTTCGTGCGCACGCTGGTGCGCGGACGTGGCGATCTGGTGGCAGTCCGGGAGATCAATGGCGCCTTCACTCTCGGCGCTCTTGCGGAGTTTCCCCATGGTCAGCACCACGCCACCGTGAGCGATGGCGCGCTTGACGGTTTTCAGCCCGCAAGCCGCCTTACCGGCAGGGCGCTGCCTCACCAGGAAATTGCGCAATCGGGCTCGGCATTCTTCGCCGAACTGGACTGTCTGGTGCGGGAATATCCGCCGATCGACTGGGACCAGCAGAACCTCGACCACTTCGCCCCCCTCGGCATCGGCAGTGGCGAACCGAGCGATGGAATCGCCCTGTCGGAAACCGAAGCTGCCGCGGCAGTCGCGGAGAGCATCGAGCGCGTCGTTGGCTCGGTCAAGGCCCGCCCCGTCAACGGCTGGCTGAGGCGCGCGAACGTTGCGCCGATGATCCGCGATCCGCTCGAACGGGCGGCCAATCACATCTACGGTCCGGGAACGCAGGTTGCCGAGGAGTCCGTGTTCTTCAATCTTCGCAAGGGGCCGGACGATGCAGTGTTGAGCGGCTCGAAACGCTACCGCCTGCGCTTCGAGCCGGGCGAATTGCCGCCGGTCGATGCCTTCTGGTCGCTGACCCTGTACGATGGAAACTACTTACTTTTCGACAATCAGCTCGACCGCCACGGCATAACCGACCGCACCGAAGGTCTGCGCTTCGGCAGCGACGGCAGCCTCGAGATTCAAGTCCAGGCGGACGAACCGGATGAAGGAACGTCCAACTGGCTGCCCGCCCCGCGAGACGCATTCCAGCTGGTATTTCGCACCTATCAGCCAAGAGAACCAGTCCTCGACGGCAGCTATGAATTGCCGCCGCTCGATGTCGTGGGCGAGGGTTGAGGGTATCATGGACGGGAGAGCGGATCATGTTCTGGATGGGCGGTACGCGACGCGCCTTCCTCGCCGCCTGCACTATGGCTGGAGTATCGGTCGCAATGTCCTCTGAAGCAAGATCCGCCAATGAAAGCCTGGCGAGGGAAGCCTTCATCTGGGGGATGCCGCTTGTCCTCATGAACCGCTCGCTCGATGTCTCGCTCAAGGCTGGTTTGCCGCTCAACCAGTTCTACATAACCGCAGAGCTGGCGATCCCGGAATACCGCCAGGTCGGCCCGAACATCGACACGCTGATGGGTCATGCCTGGCTCGACCTGACGCAGGGGCCGCAGGTGATCGGTGTGCCCGACACGGCAGGGCGATACTATTCGATCCAGCTGCAAGACATGTACATGAACAACTTTGCCTATCTCGGGCGAAGGACGACGGGGACGCAAGCCGGCTTCTTTGCGATCACGCCGCCGGGTTTCGAGGGCGAGCTGCCGGAGGGCATCACGCAAGTGCGGGCGACCACCACCAGGGTCCTCGCCTATGTCCGCACCATGCTGATAGGCCCGGAGGATCTCGAGGCGGCGCTGTCGGTCCACACCGCCTATACGCTGGGGCCGCTTTCCGCCTTTCCCGGAAGCCGAACCACGCCAATCGCCCGCGCTGACCGGGCGCGGCTGTTTCCGCACGTCGATTTCTCAAATGCTGGCGCGGGTTTCTTCGATGAACTCGACCAATTGGTGGGCATTTACCCACCGCTCGAATTCGACGCGCCAAGTCTCGCCCGGTTTGCGCCGCTGGGGATCGGCGTGCCAGGGCCGGTCGCGCACGGGACGATTGGCGATGACCGGCTCGCCGCAGCGGTGACCTCGGGCTATGATCTGGTCAAAAGCTCTATCCATCTCACCTGGGTCAACGGCTGGGCAAGGCGCGACAATGTTCCGCCCTTCTACCACGATCCGGTCCAGCGCGCCGCGAACAACATGTTCGGCAAGGGCACTCACTTGTCGGACGAGGCGGTTTACTGGGGCACTCGCCAGGGCGGGGTTGGCGAATGGCTCAGTGGCTCGAACCGCTATCGCCTGCGCTTCGCGCCAGGCGAAACACCGCCCGTCGACGCGTTCTGGTCGCTTACCCTTTACGACAAGGACTATGTGTTGTTCGATAATCCGCATGGCCGTTATGGCATCCTCGACCGGACCGAGGGGCTGGAATACGGAGCCGACGGCTCGCTGGAGATGCTGATCCAGGCCGACGAGCCCGAGCAGGGGACCGCCAACTGGCTGCCCTGTCCGCGCGGTGAGTTCCAGATGATCCTGCGCGCCTACCAGCCCAGGCCCGAGACGCTCGATGGAACCTATCTGCCGCCGCCGTTCGAGATCGTGTGACCTGACTCGATTTTCCCTCTCCGACCTTGACTGAATACCGGGGATCGCACCTTGCTTTCAGATGACTTCCTGCCCGCCGCCCTTCGCGAAGATGCCGTCCGGAAGGCAGGGGCGGATGACTTTTCCTCGGACAGCTACATGGCCGCGCTGGAGCCGCTGCTCCATTCGATCGAGCACGAAATGCGCCTCAACGAGCGGGGCCGCAGTGAAATCCGGGAGCGGATCGTCGATGCGCTGGCCAACCGCCTGACGGTCGTCGCCTGGGAAAAGGCCAACCCGGAGCAGGCCACAGCGCCGATCGAGGCGCCGATCATCATTCTCGGCCTTCCTCGCACCGGCTCTTCGATCCTGCACGAGACGCTGGCCGCGGCGCCCGGCATGCGCACGCCGCTGATCTGGGAAGTGCGCGATTATTCGCTCGTCCACGAGGTCACGGATGCGAGCTCCGACCCAAGGATGGAGGCAATCGAGGCGGCAATCGCGCGCAAGAACGCGGCGGCGCCGGACTATGCCGCGATGCATTACGAGAATCCCCATATCCCGATGGAATGCGTCGCGCTGACGATGATCGACCTCGTCTCGACCCAGTATTCGACGATCGCCTGGGCGCCGACCTACCGCCGTTTCCTGCTCTCACACGATGCGCGGGAAACCTATGCCTGGCATCGGCGCGCGCTTCGGTTTCTGCAGGTGCGAACCCCAGGCAAGCGCTGGGTGCTCAAGGCGCCGATGCATTCGCTTTTCATTGCAGCGCTGATCGAGACCTATCCCGACGCGATCCTGCTTCAGACGCATCGCGAGCCCATCAAGGTTGTCGGCTCGTTCTGCAGCCTGTGCGCGACGCTGAGGCGCGCCTGGTCGGACGATGTGCGACCCGAGGAACAGGCCCCGCAGGATGCGGCCTATGCCGCCGAACTGGTCCGGCGGGCGGTCCAGTTCCGGCGAAATCACCCGCAAGAGCAGGCCCGCTTCCACGACGTCGCCTTCAAGCGGTTCATGGCCGAACAGGAAGCAACGCTCTCTGAGATATTCGTGCATTGCGGCATGCCTTTTACCGATGCCGCGCGCGACGCGATGCTGGACTATCTGGAGGCGCGGCCGCGAAACAAGCATGGCACGCACAGTTACACGCTGGAGCAGTTCGGGCTTTCACCCGAAAAACTGGAGCCTCTTTTCCGCGATTACGTCGCGGCCTGCCGCGAATTCATCTAGCATCGAACAGGACGGGAAAATGGATTTCAAACAGCTTGGTGCACAGCTCAGCAACTGGGGGCGCTGGGGCGAAGACGACCGCATCGGCACGCTCAACCACCTGACGCCTGATCGCGTGCGGGCGGCGACGCAGGCGGTGCGCGGCGGACAAATGGTCAGTCTCAGCCTGCCGCTTGGCGCATCCGGCCCGCAGATGGGCATGGGCGGACGCATCAATCCCGTCCACACGATGTCGATGACGCCGGCAGACTTTGCAGCCCGGCCAGACGGCATGGTGTTCGCAGACGACTTCATCTTCATGCCCCTGCAGACGGCGACGCAGTGGGATGGGCTTGCCCACGTCGGCTATGACGATTTCATGTACAACGGCGTGCCGGCATCGACAGTCGGTCCGCGCGCCGGATCCAGCGACCTGTCCATCGAACACGTGGCACAGCATGGCATTGCCGGCCGAGGCGTACTGCTCGATGTCGCGAGATATCGCGGCGTGGACCGGCTCGACGCGGGCGATGGCATCTCACGCAGCGAACTCCAGGCTGTGGCCGACCACCAGGGCACACAGGTTCAACCCGGCGACGTCATTCTGTTCCGCACCGGCTGGATGCGCTGTTTCACGGTCGACAAGGACGCCTCGCGCTACTGGAACGGGGAGCCGGGCCTGGCGCTCGATTGCGCGTCATGGCTACACGAGAACGAGATTTCCGCCGTGGCTTCCGACAACTGGGGGATCGAGGTCATGGCGCCGGGCGCTGCCGGCTACACGACCGAAGTGCACGCCGTTCTGATCCGCGACATGGGCATGAGCCTCGGCGAACTGTTCGTCCTCGACGAGCTTGCGCAGGCCTGCGAGGAGCGCGGCGACTGGTCGTTCTTCTTCACCGCCCCGCCGCTGCGCGTCGTCGGGGGCGTGGGATCGCCGATCACGCCGCTCGCGATACTCTGAAGTCGTTTTGCTTCTCCGCGCGCCTTAGCGGCTGAACACCTTGCCGCCATCGGCATAGAAGATCTGCCCGGTCATGTAGCGCGAGAGATCGCTCAACAGGAAGACGTTGATGTCGGCGGCGTCTTCGGCAGTGCCCATCTTGCCGCCCAGCGCAATGTCCTGGGCCCGCTTTTCATCACTCTGCCTTTGCTCCTCGGGGCTCAACTGGTCGTACCAGGCCTGAAAGCCGGTGGTCGCGACGACCGGGGCGACGAGATTGACTCGGATGAAGTGTTTTCCCCATTCCCTTGCGACCACGTGCGACCAGCCATCGACTGCGCCCTTGGCAAGGCCATATCCGGCCATCAGCACCTGTCCTCCGACCGCGACGTAAGACGTCAGGTTGACGATCGACCCGCCGCGTTCCTTCATGTGATGGAAGGCTGCCTGGTTGGTGAAGACCATCCCGAAAGTGTTGACTTCCATGTCGGCAAGCAACTCTTCCCTGGTGAAGGTTTCCGCCGGCTTCAGCGTTTGCGTGGCGGCGCTGTTGACCAGCCCGTCGAGCCCGCCGAGCCAGCCAACCGCCTGTTCGACTGCGTTGTCCACTGCGGACTTGTCGCTGATGTCTACTTGAAGATGAGAATAGCGGCCGCCTCTCAGTTCCTCGATCTGCTCGCCCAGCGTGGTGACCCGGCGCCTGTCCGCTGCGGCGCGCGAGAACGATACGACGTCGGCCCCTTCGCGCGCGCAGGCTAGCACCGTCGCTCGGCCGATGCCGGTGACGCCGCCGGTCACAATCACGCGTTTGCCTTTCAGAATCATCTCATTGCTTCTCCATTGCGGGGGTCACGGCGTGTTTGCGCCTGCGAGGAAGGCGCGCACCTCGGCCATGAAATCGTCGAACCGTTCGTGGTGCAGCCAGTGCCCAGTGTCCTCGTAGAGCACCGTATGACAATCACTTATCAATGCACAACGGCCATCGGCGATGGGATTGACGGTGAAGCTGCGCGCGCCCCAGAAGACGAGCGTCGGGCACGCTAACGATGTCCAGACATCCGCCGTCTCCGCGTAATAATCCTCCGGCGGAAAATGGGTCATCATCGGATCCGATTTCCAGCGCCACCCGCCAGGCTCTCGGTGCAGGCCGTGACGTGTCAGGTGACGTGCCCGGGTGTCCGAGAGCCGCGGATTGCCTGCCTTCAGCTGGGCCTCAGCTTCCTCTGTGGACTGGAACAGGCGCGGTGGCTTCGATGCGGTCGCCCGGCGCCGCTCCAGCCATTCACGCGAGCGAGCCACGGCCCCGCTTGTCTCCCATTTAGCAAAGATTTCCGGGCCGGGCCCCATGCCGTCGATCAGCACAAGACTTCTGACCCGCTCGGGAAACATCGCGGCATAGCGCGCCGAGACAGTCCCTCCGAAGGAATGACCGACGAGCGTGAAGCGGGACACGTTCAGTTGCTCGACCAGATCAGCAAGATCCTGCACCTGATAGGATGTGAGATAGGCGGCGTCGGGCGACCAGTCGCTGTCGCCATGGCCGCGAAGGTCCGGGGCAACCACCCGCCAACCCTCGGCAACAAGCGCATTCGCCGTCCAGTCCCAGCTTCGCGCCTGATCGCGTGACCCGTGCACGAGGATCACCAGCGGCGCATCGTGATCGCCCCAATCGAGATAATTCAGCCTGAGCGATTGCGAGGTGAAGCCATGCGTCGACGGCTCGATATTTGGGATGTCTGACTTGTTCATCGGCTGATTTTTGTGCTCTGTCATCCGAACGCGCGCAATTCCCTGAGGAAGGTCGCGCGATCGACCTTGCCGGTTGCAGTGCGTGGCAGCATGTCCTTGGTCGTGGCGATGCGGTGAGGCACCTTGTATCGGGCGAGGCGCTCGCCACAGTATTCCACCAGTGCTTTCTCCGTTGTTTCCGAGGAAGAATTGAGTACGACAGTCGCTTCCAGCCGCTCGCCGAGGCGCTGGTCTGGCACGCCGTAGGCGATCGCTTCGCGCACGTTGGAATGATCGAAAAGAACGCGTTCAATTTCAGCGCAATAGATGTTTTCCCCGCCCGAAATCACCATATTCTTCTTGCGGTCGAGGATCGTGAAAAGTCCTTCCTCGTCGACCTTGCCGATGTCACCGGTCGCGCACCAACCGTCCACCAGGGCGGCAGCAGTTGCCTCCGGATCGCTGACATACTCGCTCATCACCGCGGCGCTCTTGACCCAAAGTTCGCCCGGCTCGCCGACATCGGCTTCGCTGCCGTCGTCGCGGCGCACGCTCACTTCGACGGTCGGGCAGGCCCAGCCGCACGACAGCGGGTTCGCGATATACTTGTCGCCGCTCAGCGAGCATGCCCAGCCTGTGTTCTCGGACTGGCCGTAGGTGTTGGTGATGAGGCTGCCGGGCATCCGCCGGCGGATCTCGGCGACGAGCTCGAGATTGAGCGGGCCACCGCCATACGCGAGATTGCGAATGGCCGCGAGGTTCTCCGGCGTCGCCCGCGGCGAATTCAGCATGTCGAAGAGCATCGTCGGCACGAAGGCGATGCGTGAGAGGCCCGAGTTCTCGATCATGTCGAAAGCGATATCCACGTTCCACTTGCTCATGATGTGGATCGTCGCGCCGAGGCTCATGCCGCGCACGACCGGCAACATGCCGGTCAAGTGGAACATCGGCGTCAGCACCATCGCCGGGCCCGCCATCGAAGCGCGGTCGGGAGGAACCTCGATACCGGTTTCCTCCTTGTAGAGCTGATCCTGCAGGGCGCCCATGAACTCGCTGAGCGAGGAGGCGTGCGCCAGCGCGCCGTGGCTGAGCAGCGCGCCCTTGGGATGGCCGGTGGTGCCCGAAGTGAAAAGGATCAGCGCGCCATCTTCGGGCGCCATTTCCACAGGTTCGAGCGACTCCCCAGACTCGGGCTGCGCAAGCGCGTCGAATTCGGCGTCCCGCCCGTTCCTCAGCCCGGCCATTTCACCGTCCACGACGATCTGCGGCCACGGCGGATCCGTCTGGCTCGCGGCAATGAGGTCGGCGCGCTCGCCGTCGAGGATTGCGAGTTCGCAGCCGGTCGTCGCGATGGCGTGAAGCATCTCTTCGGCAGAGCCCCGGCTGTTGACCAGCGCGGCGATGCCGCCGGCAGCGGTCACCGCTATCAGGCTTATGATCCATTCCGGTCGATTGGACATGGCGATCGCCACTGTGGTTCCGGGCTGCACGCCGAACTGACCTTTCAGTGAACGCGACAGCGCCGCTGCCTTGGCGAAGGTTTCGGCGTAGGAGAGCTGCTGCTCACCGTACACGATCATCGTGCGTGACCCGAGGTCTTGGGCGGTACTGTAGATTCCCGCGAGATTTCGAGGGGCTCCTCGGAACACCTGCTGACGAACACCAGAAACGATGACTTCCTCCAGCTCGAAGGTTTTTCCCGGTCCCAACAGACGCTCGACCAAGGGATCACGCAGATTGGGTCGCACCGCTGTATCCCAGCCTGAACTCATCGAATTGTCTTCCCATCCATTGCTCAATCGCCTGGCCTGCATCCTGGCCGGTTGGCGTTTCCTATGTATTCACCGCCCAGCCGCCATCGACCGGCAGGATCACACCGGTGATGAATGACGCCTTGTCCGAGGCGAGGAAGGCAGCCGCTTCGGCCACCTCGGAAGGCTGTCCGCCGCGGCCCAGCACGGCCTTGTCGACGAGGCCCGGATTGCTCTTGAAGCCCATCGCACCCATGATCTCGGTGTGGATGAAACCCGGGCACAGGCAGTTCACCCGAATGCCGTGCCTGCCGTATTCCGCGGCGGCAACCTTGGTGAGCCCGACAACGCCGTGCTTCGCCGCAACATAGGCCGAGGTTCCCGGCGAACCCTGTATGCCGCCGAGCGAGGACCAGTTCACGATCGATCCGCTCTTCTGCTCCACCATGTGCCGCAACGCGTGCTTGAGGCCGTGAAAGATGCCGCGCAGGTCGACGTCCATGACCCTGTCGTAGTTCTCCATCGGAAAGGTATGGATCGGCCCGCCCATACCGATCCCCGCGACATTGAGCAGGACGTCGATGCGGCCGAATTTTTCGACAGCGAAATCCATCAACGCCTCGACGTCCGCTTCTTTCGTGACGTCGCAATGAAACGGAGTGACGTCGCCGCCGATCTCCGCAGCCACGTCCTTTTCCGCGCCGCTCATGTCCGACGCGACGACCTTTGCGCCCTCACGCTGGAATACTTTCGCCGAAGCCTTCCCCATTCCCGATCCCGCGCCGGTGATGACAGTGACCTTGTCCTGCAGCGTGCCCATCTGCTTCTACCTTCGTGATTTCGATCTTTGAACGTGCCGACCATCGGCTCAGTGCACGATGATCGGCAAGGTTTCCCAACCGCGAACGGTGGTGGTGGGCACCATCCTCGCGTTGGTTTCGTCCACTTCCCAATCGGGAAACCGGTTCAGCATTTCGTCGAGAGCGATCCGCCCTTCGATCCTAGCGAGGGCCGCACCGATGCACAAATGCGGACCGTAACCGAAAGTCAGGTGCATGCGCCGCTCGCGATGGATGTTGAAGGTTTCGGGATCGGCAAATTCGCGCTCGTCGCGGTTGGCAGCGCCCGTGAGGAAGTTCATCACGCTGCCGGCCGGTACAGTCTTGCCGTAGGCTTCGAAGTCGCGGGTGACATAGCGCCCGAGATGGTCAGCCGGGGGTTCGACGCGAAGCACTTCCTCGATCGCGCGGAAGATCAGATCGCGATTTTCGCGGATGTCGCGCCTCTGGTCGGGATGTTCGGACAGCAGCTTGCCAGTCCAGCCGATCAGTTTGTTGGTCGTCTCGTTCCCGGCGGTGGCGATCATCTGGGTCATGTTGCGCACTTCGTCGAGAGTGAGCCTTCGCCTCGTTCCGGTGTCGTCCTCGAACTCGGTGTAGATCAGCTCCGACATGAGATCTTCGGAAGGGTTCTCGAGGCGGAAATTGATGTAGTCGTCAAAGCTGGTGTCGGTCTTCTGTGCCACCGCCTCCATTGGCCTGCCGGCCTCGGTGCGCAGGCGGCTGTCGCCGCGCTTGCGCACGGCCTGCTGGTCTTCCTCGGGGATCCCGAGCAGCATGCCGATAACCTTCATCGGCACGATGCCCGCGAAGTCCTGGATGAGGTCGAACGAGCCGGCCTCGGCAAGCGGGTCGAGCGTGTGCGCGCAGAAGTCCCTGATCTGCTGTTCCAGCTTCGCCATGCGCGGCGCCGTGAAGGTCTTTGCCAGTATCTGGCGGTGGACGGTGTGCAGCGGCGGGTCTTCCGAGATGAAGATGCCCGGCGGTGGCGGATAGCCGGCCTTGATCATCTCGGTGATCACACCCCTGGCGGAGCTGAAGGTTTCCCAGTCCGCGAGGCCTTCGAGGCAATCCTCGAACCGGCTCATCGCGTAGAAATCGTGCTCCTCGTTGTAGTAGAGTGGAGCTTCGTCGCGCAGGCGTTTGAACGCTCCGAAGGGATTTCTCAGCAACTCATAATCGTAGGGATCCCAGCCCAGCGGAGCCTCGACCTTCGCATCAACCACTGTCTCAAGCCTTTTTCTGTTTAGCGAGGAGGAATGGTTCAGCTGGCGTTGCTCGTAGTCAATCGCCAAGTTACCGTCTCCCGGTGATCATTCAGGCGAGGCCAAGAATTTGTGAACCCAAGGGCAAGGGTTCCGGACCCGCTCGGCTCCCTTGAACACACCATGCAGGACACAACAGGTTTCCTGGCGCGAATGCAATTTGGAAAGGCGGTACGCACTCAATATGCCGACATGACTCTCGCTGCTGTTGGGCTGATCGACATGGTTGCGCGATCCCCCGGATTCAAGAACGCCAACCTGCCTATCACGGCGGCCATGGCCACTCCATCGAACGAACGGCTGATAGGCATCGATCAAATACACCGGTCCAGTATCGGTGAAACGGAGGCCATTCTCTCTAGCCATGGCGACGCCTCCTCGAACTGCGTGCCAAGCTTGAGGACAAGTGCTTCCTCCAGTGGCCGGCCTATCAATTGCACGCCGATTGGCAGGCCCGCCTCGCTCCACGCCAGCGGCAGGCTGATCGCCGGCTGACCCGACAAATTGATCGGGTGCGCGAAGTTGGCGAAGTTGGCGAAGCGCTGGTGATGTTCTTCGGGCGACTGGTCCCACGGCGCCCATTCAACCGGGGGAGCAACGATCCCCGCAACCGGCGAGATTAGTATATCGATGTCCGACCACAATTTCAGGAATTCCAGGCGCGCGGCGCGAGCGCGTTCGATCATCCGGTAATGATCGAGTACCGTCAGTTCCTGTTCGTAGCGAAGCATCGCCTGGTTGCGCGGCTCGAGCCGGTCGACGTCGGCTATGTCGACAAGATTGGCAATACCCGGCGCTGCCATCGGCACCACGGCCGACAGCACCGTCTCCCACGCTGGCTGCACCCACTCGACAGAATGGCCCAGGTCTTCGGCGAGCCGTCCGGCAGCTTCCACCGCCGACGCTACCTCAGCCTCGACTTCGCCTGCCGGGAAGCTCAAGCACAGGCCGACACGCAGCTGCCCAGGTGGCTCCTGCAGTTCTTCGGCGAAACTTCGGGGACGCCAGGGTGTCCAGGTTCCCTGGGGTGCCATGAAGTCCAGCATCGCCGCCATGTCGCGCATCGAGCGAGTGAGGACGCCGTGGCTGGACGTCCCGTAGGACGGATGGTCGAGCTCGGGACCGAAGGTGACGAGGCCACGCGTGGGCTTTATCCCGGCAACCCCGCAGAAGGATGCGGGAGTTCGGACCGAGCCTCCACCATCGGTGCCGTGGGACAGCGCGCACAGCCCGGCGGCCAGCCCCGCGCCCGCCCCGCCGCTCGATCCGCCGGGAGTGCGGCTGATATCCCAGGGATTGCGGCAGGTGCCGTTGAGTTGCGAGGTCGTCATCGTCGAGCAGAATTCGGGCAGGTTGCTCTTGCCAAGAATGGTCGCTCCAGAATCGCGAAAGCGCGTAACGATCGGAGCGTCCTGCGCCGCGACGTTGTCCGCGAGCAGGGAACAGGAATGGGTGGTCGGCAGGCCGGCAACGTCATCCGTGTCTTTGATCGACATCGGAATCCCCGAAAACAGGGGGCAGGATTTAGCGTCGTCGCGCAAGCGAGTGTCGAGTTCTGCTGCCGCCTTCAGTGCACCCTCGCGATCGACCGTGACGTATGTACGCAAGATGCCGTCCAGCCGCTCGATCCGGTTCAGATATTCGCCAGTCAGTTCGACCGCGGAAACTTCGCCGGACCGGGTCGCATCCGCCTGCCCAAGCGCGTCGCGCCAAATCAGCTCGCTCATTTTCGTCGGGCCCTCCGCTTGAGTTATCGTTGGATGTAGGTTGCATAAATACTTTGGATCGACCCCACCTGGACATCGAAGCGCTGATCATCCAGACCCCTGGCGAGAGACCATGATCTTGTTGCCATCGGGATCGCGAAAATAAGCAGCATAAAAGTTCATTTCCTGCGGGCCACGAGGTCCGGGAGGGCCTTCGCACTTGCCGCCTAGCTCAAGTGCCTTGGCATGGGCAGCATCGACCGTGGCCCGGCTCGGCGCGGCGAACACAACCTGCGTCCCGTTGCCGGCAGTCGCTTCACCGGCAATCGGCGTGCCGATCATGAACATGCCGCCCTCAGCCCCCTTGTATCCGGTCACGTTCTCCCGGTCGATCACCCGGGTCCCGCCAAGGATGCCTGCAATTGCGTCGTAGAATGCCCTGGCGCGTGCCAGATCGCGCGTACCGTATCGAGTCGCCGTCTGCATTGTCGTTCCTCTCCCAAAGCCCGCCCGAGCATCGACTCCATTCGCAGCTGAATCAAGGCCGATGTGATTTGGGCGGAACGAACAAAAATCGAGTCCTGCTAGTTGAGCGCTGCAAAGATGTGTCTCAGCCCCTTAAAACCGTGCCACTGTGTTTTCGATGGCCGTTTGCGCTTGTGATGCATCGCTGTGCTTCTTGGCTTCGAACCAAGGTTGCTGCCTCTTGCGTAGTTTGGCGCTACTCAAGGTTGGAGGTCCAATTGCCAATTGTCCGTCGTCAGATAAATTGGGCGTTGTTACGAGAAGCGAGCATCTCTTGATATCTTGGCTTACCGGGAGGAGTGTGTTGGGATCGAAACTGGAATAACGCGTACCAAAGAGGGAGAGATGAAATGCCCGAGGTCGATGAAATTTCCCGGCCCGCCGGTACATTCGAGTGGGTCAAGGAGCATCGTCGCATGTATCTGCGCTCGGGTGGAACGCGAGGCCATATCATGGATATCACCGGCGCCGGCGGGTTCCCGTTCGGGACGCATTGCCTGATCCGCTACAAGGGTCGCAGGAGCGGGCGGACGATGATCCAGGGGCTCAGCTATGGAGACATCGGCGGAGAAGTCGTCATCTGCGCCTCGAAGGGTGGCGCGGACGACAGCCCACAATGGTATCACAACATCCGCGCGGCCGAGACGGTCGATTTCCAGATCGCCACGCAGGCCTTCTACGCCACATGGCGCGAACCGGAAGGAGCCGAGCGCGAGAAGGTCTGGAACTTCATGGTAGACTGCTTTCCCTTCTACGCGGAGTACCAGACGCGGACGACCCGCATCCTTCCTCTCGTGATGATGAGGGCGACAGCGCCGATCCCGGTATTCAGCGAGGCGGATCTGATCGTCTCCGGCGAGGAGTGAGCCTTTATCGGGCGCGGCGCGCCGGAGTCAGGGAGAAGCGCCATGTCGAACCCGCGACAATACAGACTACCCGGCGGCTTGATCGCGTTGCGCACTCAGCCAGCCATCGGCGCCGTGGTTTCCGGGATCGACCTTGCGCAGAAGATCGAGGCGCGGCAGTCCGAAGGACTGCGACAAGCGCTATTCGCACACGGCGTGATCTTCCTGCGCGGGCAGGATCACATCGGCTATCCCGAGCATCGCGCGCTGGCCGAGGTGTTCGGCGAGCCGCATGCCGACGGCCACGAACCTGAGCGGCCCGAGATCATGGCCATCCGATCGAAGGCGCATAATCCGGAAGGGATTGCCTCGGTCTGGCACTTCGACGATCCCTATATGATCGCTCCCCCGGCTGTATCGGTGTTGCGGGCGATCGAACCTAGCACCTTCGGTGGCGACACCTGTTTTTCCAGTGCAGCTGCGGCCTATGCCGGGCTACCAAGCGAACTGAAGGAGCAAATCGCCGGCTTGCGTTATTCGACCAGCCTGGAGGCGCTGATCACCGAGGGCCCCGGCGGGTTTGGCGCGGACGACACCTGGCGCGAATTGATTGCAAGGAACCCGCCGCTCACCCAGCCGCTGGTGATTGTCCATCCAGTGACCGGGGTCCCTGCGCTCTACACCGACGTGCTGTGGCCACGGGGGATCGTGGGGATGGATGATGCCGAATGGCCGCCCCTCATCGAGCGTCTGGCGCGGGAATTCACCCGGCCGGAATACCAGACCCGCTGGAACTGGTCCAAAGGCGACATCGCCATCTGGGACAACCGGTTGGTGCAGCACTGCGGGGTCCCCGATCACCAGACCGACCGTTACATGGAACGCATAACGGTTCGCGGCCAGCCCCTGCAAAGCATAGTCGAATGGCAAGCGTGACCGGCTAGTCTCGCGGAAAATGCCTAGCGTCGACATATGTCCGGGAGTCGAAACCGCGTCATTCGTCTAGGTTCCGAACCTGAGTCCGCCTGATGTTCTTTCCCCGCCGCAATTCGACCTCAGCCCTGGCTGCCGGGCGGCGTCACTCCTCCTGCCTCAGGTGTCGGCGCCTTGTGTAGCTGTGGAGAAAACCGGCCATTCGCTGAGTGGCTTCGCCGAGGTCCCTGATCTGGAGCTTCACGAAAGGCTTCACATAGGCTGGCGGGATCAGCCGCACCTCGTGCCCCAGTGCGGTAAACTGACGAGCCCAGTGGTGCGCTCCGAGGCCGACGTCACTAAATTCGGGCGCCAGCCGATAATCGACCGAGGCGACGATGGCACATTGTGGCGCCTCAAGCGGGGTGTAAAGCCGCACGCCGATCTCACCGCCTTTCACCGGCACGCGATGATCTTCGTCACTTGAAACACCTCCTGCCCAATCTGGGCCATCATAAAGGTGTCTCGCGAGTCACGGCATGGCTACAGACGGATCATTCACGGCAAGGCTGAGTGATCAATGCCAGTACCCAGAGCCCCAGGGGTACTCAACGGTCGGAGGCGAGCCTTCGGGCATCACCTATAGCGAAGACGTGCTACAGGCGAAGCATCTTCGCAGAAACGTTCTTGGCTATCCCCTCAGAAGGATAGCAGGGAGTGATTGTGCGAAAGTACCACCGATGCACCCGTGCCGCTCTGGGGGGCATTACAGACGGCACAATGAACGTCTGCTCTTCGAGATTTTCGTCCAAATCCTGTCATTCCGCTGCCGTGAAGGGTTCCGGGCGCCGAGAGGCGTACGGAACCCTTCACGTTTGTTGAACGGCAGGTCCCAAGCGCCGGAAGGCGCAAAGCGGTCATTCTCAATGGCGCAGCCTACAGTACTATTCGGCCGCCAGCAGAAGTCGGTCTAGGCGGTCCTGACCGGCCACCGAACCGTTAGCGTTTGGGCGGGTGCATGAGCCGCTCAGCCAGCGCCTCCGCGATCCCCGCATGACCAGCCGCGGTCGGGTGCCAGGTCGCGGGATTGCCTGGATAGCCGGCGCTCCATGGTTCCGCCGAGCAAGCGTCATGCTCTCGGGATAGCTCGCCAGCGGAGAGCAGCGTCGCGCCTTCCGCCTCAGCCGATTTGGCCGTAATCTCCGCCATTCGGCGGAAAGTCTCACGCGCAGCGGCCATTTGCGTCTCATCCAGAGGCAGTGCTGCACACCCGCCCACGTCCGGCAGGATACGCACGTAATCGACAAAAACCAGTTCTGCCTGCGGAGCCCTCCGCCTCACTTCCTGTGCGATTGCGCGAAGGTGCTGCCCCAACAACGAATAGTCTGATTCCGATGGCCAGTTCGTGGGGGGGCAGGCGCGGCCTGCGGGCGGCATCATGCCGGGAACCCTACCGCAGGTGGAGATCATCAGGTTCCGGACATAGTTCAGATCGTTGCCACCGATTGTAACCGTCACCAGCCGCGTATCGGGCGTTACCGCATCAAGCTGCGGCGGCAATTCATTCCAAGGACCGAGGATGTGAGCCGTCGTTGCGCCCCCGCAACTGGCGTCGACCAGGTCGAGACGCATCTGCGCCGCGAGCAGGTGCGCGTAATTGTTCTCCGTACGCCCGCAGCGTTGCGGCGTTCCAGGCACCAGCTTGCCGATCCTTGCGCCAGCGGCGTACGAACTTCCCAGAGACACATACCTGGCTCCAGGTGGAATGGTGTGCGCCAC
>CAYPFE010000014.1:0-15876 GCA_964409895.1 uncultured Novosphingobium sp. | reverse complement strand
CGAAGCATATCGGCCTCGTCTGCACCCGCACGACCAGCTTCGACGAGCCCTATTGGGCGGACTTCCTGCAATTGGTCAGCGACACAAATACGCCGATCAATTTCCACCTCAACGCCGCGATCGATCCGACCCGGCTGTGCTGGAAGAGCTTCGGCTTCGAGAAGAACCTCGCAGTGGTCAGCCAGATGTTCTACATCGGCAACCTTGCCACCATGGGCAACTGGATGGTTTCGGGCCTGCTCGACCGTTACACCGGCCTCAGGATCGGCCTCATCGAAAGCGGCATGGGCTGGATTCCCTTCGGGCTTGAGGCGATCGAATGGCAGTTCGACGAGATGCTGGCGGACCCCAGCCTCGCCCCGCAACGCCGTCCGTGGGAATACTGGCGCGAACACTTCTGGTGCACCTACTGGTTCGAGAAGGTCGGACCGACCAAGCTGCTCGAGACGATCGGCACCGACAAGGTCCTGTTCGAGACCGACTTCCCGCACCCCACCGCGCTCTATCCCAATGTTCAGGAGCATATCGTCGAAACGCTCGGCGGCTACGGCCACGAGGTTCGCAAGCAGGTGCTCGAGAGCAATGCGGTGAAGCTCTACAAGCTGCCGTTCTGAGCCAGACGGCGGGCAGTGCGGCCTTCGACGGGCAGCGCGATCGGGCAGGCGGGATCGCCGCGGCGATCGCGCCTGCCCAGGACTGCCTTAACCTCTTACCTTCTGAATGGCTGGCAGCAGCATGCCGATGAGAATCGAAATGGGGTTCACCTGAAAGCCCAGGTCGTCGATGGAACCGGCCTGCGGGGGGGCGGTCGCGCCGAGGCAGAGGGCTGCGGCGATGGCGGGGGCAAGAATTTTCTTTGTCATGGTAGGTCTCCTTCGTCGTCGTCTTGACGACCGTGGATATGGCGCAGCGCGCGCGCGCCGCGCTGTGACGAATCACACATGTGGCAAAGTTCACATTCAAGACAGGCACGCTGCAAGGGGATTGCCGTAGGCAGCAGGCGCGTTCATTGTGCACAACGGGCCGGCGATAATGACGGCTCGCAAGGAGACGATGCCCGATGCAGAACATGATCATCGCCCAATTCACCGCAGCTCCCGGAAAATTGGACGAGCTGCTCGGCTTCCTTGCTGAGGCGTTGCCGGACACGCGAAAGTTCGAAGGCAGCATTTCGCTTGAGGTTTCCGTCGACCGCTCGACCGGGACGGTGGTGATGATCGAGGACTGGCGCAGCCACGAGGACTACGACCGTTATCTCGCTTGGCGCATGGAAACCGGCATGGTCGAGGCGGTCGGCGGCTTGCTTGAAGGCGGCGCGGAAGGCATGTCGATCCACAAGCTCGAACCGCTTGATATCTAGCCGGCGAAGGGAGAGGCAGACATGGAAACCAAGGAACAGGCACTCGCCAAGGCGCACGGACCCAATTCGCGCCGCACGCTCGAATATTCGTACACGATGAAGGGCATTCTCGACGACGCCAAGCAGCCCGGTTTCACCGACGATCAATGGGCTCCGCTGGCCGCGCTTGTCGACATCGAGCGCTTCGAACGCGTCGGAAATTTCATGGAAGTCGTGCGGTGGGACGACCAGTACGTCCCGCTGCTGAGTGCCTGGGCAAAGACCACGGGCTGGACCTTCGACGTCCGCCGCATCACCGAAGGCGACAACTACGCGATCCTCGAACTCCACGAATATGCGGAATATCCCGACCGCTACGAGGCCTACAACTCGGTTTCGGTCTATCAGTTCGGAGACGACGGCAAGCTCGTCCATCTCGACATTTACCTGCAGATGAAGGCGCCGCCCGAAGCCAACCTTGCGCATCAGTGGCAGCTGGAAGATGTCGGCGCGTTGCCAAAATAGGCCTGCTGCCATGCGCTACCTTGCCCTTCTTGCATTGACACTCGCCGCCTGCAATCCGGGCGGCGGTTCGCAGGTGCCGGGCGACAAGTCCGACAAGCAGCCCTTTGCAGGCATTGGCGCGGATGAAGTCCTGCAGCTGACCGGGACCGAGCCGTTCTGGGGCGGGACAGTTTCCGGCAACTCACTCACTTATACGACGCCGGAGAATCCCGAGGGTTCGGTAGCCGGTGTCGAACGTTTTGCTGGAAGGGGTGGCCTGTCCTTCGGTGGCGAACTGGAAGGTGCGCGGCTTGACCTGATGGTGACGCCGGGCACATGTTCGGATGGTATGTCGGACAGAACCTACCCGTTCACCGCGACGCTGAAGCTGGGCGAGGAAACGCGTACCGGCTGTGCATGGTTGGCACAGCATCCTTTCAGCGGAGATGAAAACCCCTGAGACTGGTGGAGGCAAGCCATGCCCAATATCGCGATCCCCGAAGAGCACATCGCCAACCCGATCGGCTACGCCATCGGCAACCTCGCGCCGGAACAGACCGGGTCGATGTATGATTTCTCGACCGCGGTCTACAAGCACTCGTGCCTGCCGCTGCGCGAATTCGAGGCCGCCCGCACGGCGATCGCGCTGATCAACGGCTGCCGCATCTGCCAGACGTTCCGATCCGCACAGGATGTCCCGACCTATCTCGAAGGGCTGGGCGAGGACCCGCTGCGCGGGGTTCACCGCAACGGCGAGGCGCCGGACGAGGCATTCTATCGCAACATCGGCAACTGGCGGGAATCTGCCATCTATTCGCAGCGGGAGAGGCTGGCGATCGAATTTGCCGAACGCTTCTCGCTGGAGCCCGATGCACTGGGGCATGATGCCGCTTTCTGGACGACGCTGAAATCGGCGTTTTCCGAAGCGGAGATCTATGAGCTCACCGTTGCCTGCGCCTGCCTGGTTGCGGCGGGGCGCTTCGTCCATGTGCTCGGCTTCGACGAGGGCGCCGTGTGCGACATACGCGCCGAGGCAGCTGAGTGACGGCTGACACTGTTGCGTCGCTCACCTGCCGGGCGGTCACCGCGGACGAAGTCGCGCGTTACGACGAGCATGGCTGGGCGAAGCTGCCGGGCCTGGTCCTGCCGCAAACCGCGCAGGCGCTGCTCGCCATGGCAAAGGTGCGGATGGGCGAAGATGGACAGGGCAATGAAGTCAGCCCGATGGCCCAGCCCTTCTTCAATCCCGAAGTCAGCGACGGCCCCTCGAGCCCGGTGCTGCGCCCGCTGATGGAGAAGCTCGGCGCAAATGCCAGGGCGCTGATGCAGCGGCGCGAGGGTGTCGGCGTGCGCTATTTCGGCGATCTCTTCGCGCCCAAGCTGCCCGCCGCTGCCAGCACGCGTCACCCCGGGGCAGGTGCTACCTATTACCACCAGGACTTCATCAACTGGGCGCTCGACCGCTCGGGCGGGCTGACCTTCTGGATCGCGCTGGAAGACCTTCGGCCGGAATCGGGCACCATGAGCTTCTTTAGCGGCTCGCACCGGATGGGCGCCATGGGCCATTACCGCAGCTACGAAGGCGCGAGCGACATCCGCGACGACTACCCGGAACTCGCCACCCGCTGCAGCGAGACCGGCCCGATGACCTACCGGGCTGGAGACGCGACGGTGCATCACAACCTCATGGTGCATGGCGCAGCGGAAAACCTTACGGACCGTCCGCGTTGGGCCTGGCTGCTGATCGCCAACCCGGAAGACGCCCGCTGGACCGGCGCACCGCCCGAGGCCTATGCGACCGAAGGCATGGAGCATCTGGATTGGCTTGACGACGACACACGTTTCCCGCTCATTGGGTAAAAGGGGCCGACATAGGGGGCAGGCGATGGATTTTGTGAGGGTTGCAGGCAGGGGAGACCTGTCAGAGGGGCAGATCGTGCCGATCAAAGCCGGCGGGCAGAAGCTGCTGCTGACGCAGGTCGATGGCGAATACCGGGCCGCGGCACGCAAATGCCCGCACCTCGGCTTCAACCTGTGCCGCGGCAGGATCGAGGATGGCGCCGTGGTCTGCCCGCTGCACAAGGCCAAGTTCGACCTCGTCACCGGCAAGATCGAGCGCGACCCCAAGCTGCTGTTCATCGGCATGAAGGCGAAAAACGACCTCGCCGTCTATCCGGTGAAGGTCGAGGGGGAGGACATTCTTGTCGGAGTCTGAAACACGGCCCGGCTGGAGCGATGCGGCGTGCGACATGTGCGGCATCCTTGCCGACGCGCCCTGGGTAATCGGGCTGCGGCTTCGGCGCCTGGCCCGGGGCGGCGCGGCGGCGGGCGACGAACTGGGACTGATGGTCGCGGAGAAGTGGTACGCCAATAAAGGTGTCGCCAGTGCAATTGCGACCGGCCGGATGGGACGCTCACCGCGGGAAATCGCCGCGAATGTGATTGGGTTTTACGGCCAATGGGTGAGCGACAACCGCAGGCGGCTTTCGGCAGGAGAGCGAGCCGGCGGAATTGCCGGTGAATCATCTTGAAGGCTGCCGCTTTTTCCCTATCCTCCAAGTAATTCGTCTAGAAAAGACGGAGCATGGGATGCGGTTATTGGTTTTTGCCACAATGCTACTGATACCGTCGGTGGCCCAGGCCGAATGGCTTGAAGCGTCGAGCGACCATTTTGTTGTCTACGCCGACGATAGCGAGAAGGACATCCGGTTCTTCTCGGACCAGCTCGAGCGATACCATGCGGCAATGGCGTTGCTGACGGGCAAGCAATTGCCGGCACCGAGCCCCTCAAACCGGGTGACCGTCTATGTCGTGCGAAACGATAGGGAAGTACGAAAACTGTATGACGGCAACGACAAGTACGTTGCTGGTTTCTATCTACCCCGCGCGGGCGGATCGCTTGCGATCGTGCCGCGTGTTCAAGCCGGTAGCGGCGAAGTCGAGTTCTCGATGGTTGTGCTGCTGCACGAATATGCGCACCATTTCATGTATTCGACGAGTAGCTTTCCTGTGCCCCGGTGGTTGTCGGAAGGTACCGCTGAATTCTTCGCCTCGGCCAGCTTCGAGAGGGACGGCACTGTCTGGGTGGGGCGCCCGGCGCAGCACCGGGCCGCAGAAATCTTTCTTGCCGACGACGTAACGGCCGAGGAACTGCTTGATCCTGACGCATACGACAACGAGGCGCGCAAGCATTACGATGCCTATTACGGAAAGGCCTGGCTGCTCTATCACTTTCTGACATTCGACGAGGCACGCAAAGGGCAGTTGGGGCGCTATATCGATGGGCTTGTTGCGGGGAAGGCGTCGCGGGAAGCGGCGCTCGCGGCATTTGGCGAATTCAAGCAAATCGACAAGGATCTCAGGGCCTATTTGCGCAAGCGTAGGGTACTCGCATTCGAACTTGGGCCCAAGTTGATCAAGTCTGGTCCGGTCGCCATCCGCAGGCTCACGGCAGGCGAAGAGGCGATGATGCCGGTGAGAATTCAATCGCGGGTCGGGGTTGATGCTGAGCAGGCGGATGCGCTGGTTGTCGACGCCCGAGAGATCGCTGCGCAATATCCCGGCAATGCCGCAGTGCTGGCGTCGCTTGCCGAAGCCGAGTTCGATTCCGGAAACCCTGAAGCAGCGCTCAAGGCTGCCGATGCCGCGCTGGCCATCGATCCGAAGCGCGTCAACGCATGGGTCCAGAAGGGCTATGCAATGTTTGAGTTGGCCGCAGGTGCCGACGACCCGGTCAAGGCTTTCGAACAGGCGCGCGACCCGTTCCTGGCGCTGAACAAGCTGGAATACGACCATCCGATTCCACTGATCTATTTCTATCGCACATTCGCGGAAATGGGCCGGGCGCCAACACAGAATGCGAAGGACGGGCTTGAGTGGGGGTCCCAGCTTGCGCCTTTCGATCTGGGTTTGCGGATGAATGTAGCGCAAATGATGATGCGCGATGGGCGGTACAAGGCAGCGCGTTTCAACCTTACCCCGATTGCCTATAATCCGCATGGCGGCGGGCTTGCCGAGACTGCGAGGGCACTTCTCGCCTCGATCGAAGGCGAGCCCGATCGGGAATCCCAGCACGACGAATAGGCCGACCATCGCCGCGTTCAGGTCAGGGCCATCACTCTGGCGCTATGCTTCCTGCGATGAGGGGAAATAAAGGAGACCGTCCGATGATGGGACGTACCATTGCCATTGCGGCTGCTTCGATGCTGGCGGCGTCATGTGCGCCGCAGGCTGGCAGCCCTTCAAGCGCAGCGGCACCGCAAGGCGAGCGTGAGTGCTTCTTCCTTTCGCAGGTCTCGGGCTACACCCATGCCGGCCGCAACAAGATCCGCGTCAGCACGGGGCCGAGCAAGGTCTATGAATTCGAGACGCTGGGAAACTGTCCCGAGCTCGACCACGCCGAAACCATGGGCTTCGATCAGGCAGGCGGTGGTTCGATTTGCCAGGGGATCGATGTCGACCTGATCGTGCCGACCTCGATCGGCCCGCGCCGTTGCGCGGTGTCGATGATCCGCCGGGTCGAGAAGGAAGAAAGGCCGAATTAGACGCCCGCGCGCCACGCCCTCACCGCATCCGCGGTGCGGGCGGCAGCATTGTCGGGCGCCATCGCCAGCAATTCCTCGCTGAAGACTTCCAGTTCGATGGTGACGTCCGGGTTGTTGGCGAGCGCCGCTGCGATGGTGTCCGCCAGCGGCAATTCGCCCTCGCCGGGCAGCTTGCGTCCGCTCATCGGCACGTAAGGTTCGCCGGGCTCGGGCTCTGTCCGGTCGGAGAGCTGGAAGGCGCGGATCATGCCCGGCGGCAGCGCCTTGACATCGGCGATGGACCCGCCGGAGCGCGCGAGGTGCCAGGTATCGAGCAGGATGCCGCAATTGGTCTCGCCGCAGGTCTCGGCAAGAAAGCGAGCCGCATGGATCGAGGGAATGCCGCTGTCGGGCACGAATTCCAGCGCGACCGACCTGCCGCGCTCTCCCGCCTTGCGGCAGACATCGCCTAGTGCTTCGGCCAGCACCGGCAGCTCGACGGGGTTGCCACGGTAATGCGTGAGGTTGAGCACCGGGGCCTCCAGCGCCTCGGCGACCGCCAGGCAGGTCTCGACCGTGTCCCGCCGCATTGGCTGGCCGCGGAACTCGGTGGCGGCGTCGTCGAGGCCGGGCAGGCCGGCGGTGATGCAGTCGATCACCTGAACGCGCACGCCGGCGTCGCTCAACTGGCGACGCAGCCCTGCGTCGTTCAGCCCCGCCTCGCGCGCGGCGAAATAGACGAAGGGCGACACTTCCAGTGTCGGGAAACCGTGCCGCGCGGCGATCTCGATGGTTTCTGTCAAGCTCGCGCGGTGGATCATCGCCCAGCAAAGCCCGACTGCGGGTATAGACATGCATCCCTCTCCCATCCGACGATCGCGCTGGACTCGGCGCAGCGGCTGTTTCATCTCTGGCCATGGTGAAGATCAACCGGGAGGGATGCAAGATGAGCGAACGCAACAAGCAGGTGGCGGTGCAATTCGTCGAGGCGATGGGTCAGAACGATCCGGAACGTGCGGCGGAAACGCTTGCTCCCGACGCATTGGCGATTGCCATGGGCACGACCAACTTTGCCGGCAAGCGCAACCGCGACATGATCGTCGGCGGGATCGAGGAGTTCAAGCACCTCCTGCCCGAAGGGCTGCAATTCACCATCACCAGCGTGACGGGCGAAGGCGACAGGGTGGCGGTGGAAGCGCTGGGCAACGGCACCACCTCGCAAGGCTCGCAGTATCACAACAACTATGTCTTCATAATCACCTTGCGCGACGGGCTGATCGTCGAGGCGAAGGAGTATTTTTGCACCAAGCTGGCCGACGAGGTGCTCTGGCCGATCGTTGCGGGCGCAGGCAATCTCGGCCACACGCTGGATTAGCTTGGCGCCCAACCCTCGGGCGCGAGTTCGAAGCCCGAGAATTCGAAACCGGGCGAGACGACGCAGCTCACCAGTGTCCAGCCGCCGGTCGGTTTGGCTGATTGCCAGTGACCGGCGGGGACCAGGATTTGCGGCTTCTGGCCAGCGAGGACGTCCGGGCCGAGCGTGCTGGTGGATACGGGTCCGGTATCCCCGGAAGCCATCGACAGCGCCAGCGGGCCGCCAGCATGCCACAGCCACAGCTCAGCCGCATCGACGCGGTGCCAGTGCGAGCGCTGGCCTTCTTCCAGCAGGAAATGAATCGCGGTCGACGTGGCCCGTTCGCCGGGCAAGGCGTCGGCCCGCCAGGTTTCGCGGAACCAGCCACCTTCCGGGTGCGCTTCGAGCCCAAGCCTGTTGATGATCGCGGCGGCAGTTGCGGATCGCATGGCATCTTCCTCCTATCGTGAGGCGTTCCCATCGGGCCGCGAATGTGTCAACGCTGTACACCAAGAACAGGCGAAACGGGAAGGGTAATGCATGACGCATCATCTGCGCGAACTCGTGTCCTATGACGACATCATCGTGCTGGCGCAGCGCGAGAGCGGGGCGCACGAGATCGGCGACGAGCGGCTGCTGCAGCGTGTCCGGGCGAATGTCGACTGGATCAACGAAAAGGGTCCCTATACGCCCGAGCAGGTCGAAGCGATGAGCCGCCAGCTGCAGAACCTGCTGGCGAGGCGGTTGAAGATGATGCTCGACCGCGAGCGCTTCCCGGGTATCGCCGAACAGGTGATCGAACGTCCGGTCTTCATCGTTGGCTACCCGCGCGCGGGCACGACGCTGCTGCATTCGCTGCTCGCCGAGGACCCTGAGGTGCTGGCGCTGCTTGGCTGGCACATGTACTCGCCTTCGCCGCCGCCGGGTGCCGGGCCGGTGGTGCAGGCACGTCTCGACTATGCGCAGCGCCAGGTCGAAGCCTGGATGGATTTCTGCCCGGTCCAGGCGCCGATGCATCCCTATATCGACAAGGGCGCCTTCCAGCTGATCGAGGACGACGAGGCCGCCGCGCTCGATTTCCGCAACACCTATTGCTACCATTTCTACCGCGTGCCGACGATGGACTACCCCTTCTTCGCCGAGAAGGACGAGGTCGACAATTTCCGCTGGCATAAGCAGTTTCTCCAGCATTTCCAGTGGAACACCGGCAAGTCGCGCTGGGTCTGCAAGGGACCGGGGCACCAGGGTAAGCTCAAGCAGATATTCGAAGTCTATCCCGACGCGCTGTGCATCTGGACGCATCGCCCGATCGGCGAGATATTTGCCTCGATCGTCAGCCTGTCCGCCTCGATCTTCGATACCATCACCAACCGCCCGACCGACATCAGGACCAATGCCAGGCTTCACCTGGAAATGTTCGCGCCGGGGCTTGAGGCGGTGATGAACCAGGAGCTGGTCGACGATCCGCGCGTCAAGCATCTCGACTTCAGGGCGCTCACGGCAGATCCGATGCATTGCATTCGCGAGATATACGATGACCTCGGCATTGCGGTTTCCGGCGAGTTTTCCGCCCGGGTCGGGGCCTGGCTCGAAGCACCGGAAAACCAGGTCGACCGCTATGGCCGTTACCCCTATTCTTACGAGGCATTGGGACTCGACCGGGCGGAAGTGGAAGAGGTCTTCGCGCCTTACAGCAAGAGATTCGGGCTCGATTGAAGGAGAGGACGATGGAGAAGGACGGCTATTTCCTGTCGGCGGTGAACCCCGTCGCCAACACCGACCAGCGCGAGATGGAAGACCGCGCCCAGCGGCTGATGGCGCGGCCGGAGATTGAGAAGGCGGCGCAGGTTGCGAAATTCCTGTTCCGCCAGGTCTATGAGCATACTGCCGGTCCGCAGATGCACCGTTTCGACGAGGCCATGGAGGAATATGTCTTCCACTATGCGATGCGCGCGGTGGGCCGCGACGGGCAGTATCCCGGCATCGTCCGCTTCATGACGCCGGCGCACCACTGGTTCGGCCGTGATGTGCCCGGATCGCGCTGGGGCATGGACAGCCCGGATTTCTGCTATCGCATCGTCTCGATCGACCACGGCAGCAACTATGTGCTGCGCGGGCAATCGACCTGCGAGGAACCGGTCACGTCCTTCTATTCGCTGATGGGCGAGAACAACGCCGCGCCGACGATCCTGAGCCTGCTCGACGGGCTCGATGTGCCGAGGGCGGCGGACGGCCGTTTCGAGATCACCATCGGCCCTGATGCCGCCAACGGGCGGCCCAACCACATCCAGACGCTGCCGGGCACCATGCAGATATGGAACCGCGATGCGATAGCAGACTGGAATAACCAGACCCCGAACGCGATGCGGATCGAGCTGGTCGATGGACCTGCCCGCGATCCGCTCAGCGACGACGAGCTGGTGGCGTGGCTGGCGCCTGCGATCACCGACGGCGTCTATTACGAATACTACATGGCAGCGACGCTGATGGTGCGGCCGCCTAACGTCATCAAGCCGCCCGCCTCGTCCGGCCCGTTCGGCGGCATGGCGAGCCAGGCCACTACGGCCGCCCATATCGTGCTGGAGGACGACGAGGCGCTGATCGTCACCACCAACAAGGCGGGTGCGGAATTCCGCAATTCGGTGCTCGGCGACGTGCTGTTCAATTCGCTGAACTACTGGGATCACACCAGCTGCCTCAACTCCGCGCAGATGGCCGCCGACGAGACCGGCCTCTATACCTGCGTCGTCGCCCATCACGATCCGGGTGTGCACAACTGGCTCGATACCACCGGCGTACGCCAGATGCTGTGGGGCCAGCGCTGGCAGAGCTTCCCGGGAGGCTCGCCCAGCGAACCGCCGACCATCGAGGCGAAGCTTGTCAAGCTCGACGATCTCGAAAGGGAAATGCCGGAGGGCGTGGTGCGGATCGACGCGGCGGGCCGCAAGGCGCAGGTAGAGGCGCGGCAGGCCGGCGTCGCCAGCCGCTACGCTGACAGCTAATGGCAGGCAACCCGCTCGCGACGCCCGCCCAGCGCGCCATCGAGGACCGCGCGCTGGCGCTGCTCACCCGGCCGGAGCTGCAGCGCGCCCGCCAGATCGTCACCCTGCTGTGGCGGAACGCCACGGCCTGGCCTTCGCGCGACCAGGCCGACGGCTTCGACAACATGATCGACGAATACATGTTCCACCATGCGATGCGCGCGGCGAATGGTGATGCCAACGACCCGCATGCGGTGCGCTTCATGGCGCCGCCGCACCGCTGGTACGGCCGCGACGTGCCGGGCTCGCGCTGGGCAGGCGACAGCCCGGATTTCGTCTACCGCACTATCCCCATCGCCCATGGCGGGCGCTACGAGATCAGAGGCAGGCCCAGCTGTGCGGAGCCGCTGATGGTCAATTACTCGCTGATGTCGGACAGCACCGCTTCTCCGGTGACGCAGGCGATCCTCGACAGCCTCGACATGACGTTCGAGACTGACGGCAGTTTCGTCATAACACTTGACGGCGACCCGGCCGACGGCAGGCCGAACCATATCCAGACGAAGCCGGGTGCCGAATTCATCATGGTGCGCGACGCTTTCGGCGACTGGCTGGAGCAAGGCGCCAACCATCTGGAAGTCGTCCGCCTCGATCCCGATGGCGACCCGAAGAGCGACGAGGCGATGGCCGCCCATGCCGCGAAGATCGCGATGGATGGCGTGTACTACACCTTCTACATCACCCATTCCGGCTATGGCCAGGCGCCCAACGAGCTGCGCCAGCCAATGTCTGCTGGAGCCTTCGGCGGCATGCCGACGCAATGGGGCACAAAGGGCAATGTCTGGCTGGACGAGGATCAGGCACTGGTGGTGCGTGCGAACTCCGCCGGGGCGGGCTTCCGCAACCTCGTGCTGACCGATGCCTACCACCTTTCGATCGAATATTGGCAGCGGACTTCCAGCCTCAGCATGGCGCAGATGGCGGCGGACGATGATGGCGATTTCACCTTCGTCATCGCGCACCGTGATCCCGGTATTCACAACTGGCTCGATACCGGGGGCCTGCGGCGCATGCAGTTCGGCCAGCGCTGGCAGGCCTTCCCGCGCGGTGTCGAGCACGACGATCCGTGGATGACGGCGAAGCTCGTCAAGTTCGACGCGCTGGACCGCGAACTGCCCGATGGCGTGACACGGATCGACGAGGCGGGCCGCCGGGCCCAGATCGCTGCCCGCGCCGCCGGCTATGCCCGGCGTTTCGAGGAAGACTGAAGCGGAGGTTCCGCTCCCCCGTCTCCGAAGAGACGAGGGAGTGGCAACTCAGATTACTCGTCGCCGAAGCGGACCTTCATGCGGAAGCCCCACATGCGCGGCTGGTTGAGATAACCGAACTCCGATCCCATCGTCGGGTAGCCGGCGATGGGATAAAGGATGCGCTTCTGGTTCGTGACATTGGTCATGAAGAACGACAGGTCGACCGGCCCGCCCATGATGCCTTCCCACCCGGCGTTGATGTTGAGGCTGTCGACCGCCCGCAGCCTGTGGGTGGTTGGTGCGAACTGGGCTGTGTGCACATCATGCGCGTCGGTATGCGTGAAGGTTGCGCCGAACGAAATCTCGCCGATGCTCTGGTCGAGCGGCAGCGTGTAGGTCGCGGTGATCGTCAGCCGGTTCTTGGGCGATTGCGCCAGCGACCCGCCAACTTCCGCGACCGGAACCAGCCGGCTGTAGAAGATTGGCAGTGGCGGCTGGGTGATCGACTGCAGTTTGGTGTTGAGATAGGCGTAGCTGGCATCGAGCTTGAAGCCTTCGAACAGCCTGACGGACGTGTCGATCTCGATACCCCAGATTCGCGACTTGCCTGCATTGGCGATGATCTGGGAAGGTGCGAGAACGCCGACAAAGTCTTCAGCAATGACCGCATTGACCGCAAGCTGCTGGTTGGTGAAGTCGTTATAGAAGACAGCGACGTTGAAGAAGCCCGATACCGCACCGCGGAAGCTCCACTTGGCGCCGCCTTCATAGGTGTCGACTTTTTCGGGATTGAACGTCGGAGATGCGAAGTTGCCCGAAATGATGCTGCCCTGACGATAGCCGCGTGCCCATTTGATATAAAGCAGCAGGTCGGAATTGGGCTTGAAGTCGAGGTTGAGCAGCCAGGTCGGCTTGTTCGACTTGATCCTGATACTTGACTGGCAGGCAGTATCCACGAAGCCTGAGGCCTGCACGCGAATGAGGTTTTCCAAATCCGGCCCGTCGTTGAACAGCAGGATGTTCTGGCAGTAGAAGCCAGGCGATTCCCCTGTTGCCGGATCGAACGAGGCCAGATAGCTGATATTCTGGGACACGTCCCGCATCTTGTCGATGGTGTAGCGGATGCCGCCCGTGAACGTCAGCTGCTCGGTCAGGTCATAGCTTGCCTGGAAGTACAATCCCTTGTTGTTGTAGAAATTCTTGATGTTGGAATTGGAGATCGTGCCAAAGCCCAGAATGTTGTCTGTACATTGGCCTGCGACTGGCATTGAGAGATTGAACGGGTTGCTGCACTCCAGGAAGATCTCGTTGGCGCCGGCGTTGAAACCCAGCGGATTGCTGATTTCGAGATAGGCGCCGGCCTGCCACCGCAGCCGTCCATCGGCCGCTTCGCCGATCACCTGCAGTTCCTCGGTGAAGGTAGACTGCGCTGCATAGTCTCCACCAGGCCCCGTCTTGATCTGGATGCCTCGGAATGCACCGGCGGGATGCGGGGCGGCGAAAAAGAACGGCGGGAATGTGCCAAACAGCGGCGAGAAATAGTTCTCCGGGTAAGTGAAATTGTCGCCGAACAGGCTGTAACGGGTGTTCTCCTTGAACTCCGAATAGGACACGATGTTCTTGATCGTGATGTTGTCGCTGGCTTCCCATGTCGTGGTGTTGATGAAACGCCAGGTGGTCTGCGTCGATCTCGGGTTGGGGACAGAGTTTTCGACACTCCAGAAACCGTCGCCGCGCGCTATTCCGCGAGCGATTTGTGCACCCGCTAGCGGGCCGAGGACCTGCTGCAAGAAGGATCCGTAGGGGGAGTCAGGGTATCCCGCGCCCTCTCCGAAACAGGCGAAAACGTTCGGGATGTTGGCGCAATCGGGCACCGCGTTCATCTTGGGCGTGTTGCCGTAGGTGTTCGACCGCGAATAGCTGAAGATCGTGTAATTCTCGAGCGTGTCGGTCAGCTGTCCGACGAGGCTGAGGCGCGCGGAAATGTAGTTGGTGTTGCCCAGCGCCTTCGGGCCGATCCCGCTCTTGTTCTTGAGGTAGCCGTCCGCCTTGTTCCAGTCGACGGCGGCGCGCGCGAAGAAGGTATCGCTGAGCGGCACGTTCAGCACGCCCTGGATGCGGCGCATGTTGTAATTGCCGAGCGAGCCTTCGATATAGCCGCCGAGCGTGTCCTTCGGCTTGGTGGGGACCAGCAGGATCGCGCCGCCGGTGGTGTTGCGGCCGAACAGTGTGCCTTGCGGCCCCTTCAGCACCTGGACGTTTTCAAGGTCCATGAAGGCGCCGACGCCAGCACCGTTGCCCGAGGTCGTGCCCGAGTTGGCGCGCGGCGAAACCACGTCGGCGAAATAGACGCCGACCGACGGCGAGGTGCGGCCTTCCTGGATGAAGCCGCGGATCGAGAAGCTGCTCTTCTCCGGACCGAAATTGGCGTTGGTCGCAAGCGACGGGACATAGGCGCCGAGTTCGCCGGCATTGACGATGTTGCGCTTGGCGATGGCGGTATCGTCGAGCACGGTGATCGAGATCGACACATCCTGGAGCCGCTCTGCCTGGCGTCGTGCATTGACGATAATATCGTCATTGCTGATTTCGTCGGCGGCATAGGCCGGCACAGCCATGACCATCGCCATCGCGGTACCCACGGCGTAACGTGCAACCCGGTTCGTCATCTGGTATTCCTCCCGTTTGATCCCAAACCGGCCCGCAGCGTACGCGGAACCGGCGTCGCCGGGACGCTGCATCAAGCGCGCGCGAGTGACAAGACCCAACTGAGTGTCGCACACATGCGAGCTTCCAAACCGACCGGTTTGTGTCAATTCTGCAACAGTTTTGGCCTCGGAGCGGCCTTACCCGCCCTTCATCCTGCCTCGATCCACAGTCAGCGGCCGCATGTAGGACGGGTCGTTGCGGTCGCGGCTGGCTCGGACATAGGCGGTGTTGTCTTCATTGCCGTTGGGGCCCCAGATCTCGTCGCGCGCCTCGACCACGCAGATGCGCTCGGCAATTGCCCAGCGCCCGTTGCGCCGTTCGAAACGGTCAAGATAGCGGCCGCTGGAGAAATTGTACCAGGGCGCTTCCTTGTTGATGCAGCGAAAGATGTAATAGCTCTCGGTGTGGGCGACGTCGCCGTCGAGCTCGCAGCGGTGATTGGTGATGTGGTGCTCGGTGAACTCCTGCCAGGTGCCGTGCAGCGCGCAGACCGCGTCGGCAAAGCCCTCGACGCCGCCGATATAGGTGTCGCCGTGATCGTCGATGGCATCCTCGTGATAGGCGGACAGCAGCATGTCGCGGTCGAGCCGGTCGATCCCCCGGCTGTAGCGCATGATGCAGTCATAGATTTCCTGCCGGTCCTTCAGCTCGCGCACCATGGCTGCGATGTCGTCGCTCATCTCTCGATCCTTTCCCAATTGTTCGTTGCCTTTGCAGTGCACCGGAAGCTAGCGTCCGGCAAGGCCAAAGGGGAGAGGCGATTTGGACTACCGCAAGCTCGGCACGAGCGGGATCGAGGTGAGCGTCTTCGGGCTCGGCGTCATGACCTTCGGCGGCCAGACGCCGGAAGACGATGCCATGCGCCAGATGGACATGGCTTACGATGCCGGCATCACCCTGTTCGACACGGCCGAGAACTATCCGACGCCCACTGGTCCGGAAACGCAGGGCCGCTCCGAGGAGATCCTTGGGCGCTGGGTGAAGTCGCGGGGCCTCAGGGACAAGGTCGTCATCGCTACCAAGGTTGCCGGTCCCGGAAATGCAGCGGGCGACATGACGCATATCAGGGGGGAGGACCGCCGCCTCGACCGTGCCAATATCCGGCGGGCGGTGGAGGACAGCCTAAAGCGGCTCGGCACCGACTGCATCGATCTCTACCAGCCGCACTGGCCCGAACGCGCGATGACGACGCTGTGGCGCTCACGCTTCGCCGTCA
>CAYPFE010000013.1:0-16942 GCA_964409895.1 uncultured Novosphingobium sp. | reverse complement strand
CCTGTCGCTGGCAGCCTATGAGGAACCGGCCCGCAATGCCGCTGCCAGTGCGCGTTCGATGCTGGCGCAAGCGGCTGCCGCGCAATGGGATGTTTCGTGGGAGGAATGCGCGGCGCGTGGCGGTTTCATCCATCACGAGAACAAGCGTCTGGCATTTGCCGTCCTTGCCGATGCAGCGGCAGGGTTCGATCCGCCGGACACGCCCCCGCTGTTCCCGAATCCGGTGAGCGAGGATCCGCAGCAGTTTCCGGATGGCGCCACGCCGCCCAGGCCCCGGCTCGACCTGCCGTCGAAAGTCGATGGCAGCCACCTGTTTGCTGGCGATGTGAGGCTGCCGGGCATGGTCTATGCCGCGATCCGCCACGGCCCGCTTGGCAAGTCCGAACTTTCGCAATTCGACGAGAAGGCGGCGAAGAGCGTCCGGGGGTTCCATTCGCTGGTGCGCGGCAGGGACTGGCTGGCAGCCGTGGCCGAAACCGGCTGGGCCGCCGAACAGGCACTGCGTGAGGCAGGCGCGAGCTTCCGGACATCGGAGAATCCCGACAGCGCCCGGATCGAAGAGGCGCTGGACAAGGCCCTGAAGGCCAAGGGCGGCGACCGGATCCACGAGCAGGGCGATCCCGACGACAACCTTGAACGGAATTTCTCGCTGGTGGCGCGCTATGGCGTCGCGCCTGCGCTGCACGCGACGCTGGAAACCTCAAGCGCGACCGCGCGGTTTGGCGATGGGAAACTTGAATTGTGGGTCGCGTCCCAGGCGCCCGAGTCCGCGCGGGCGGCGGCGGCTGAAGCGCTTGGTATCGATATACGCGACGTCGTGCTTTACCCGATGCCGGCAGGCGGCAGCTTCGACCGCCGGCTGGAGCATGGCCATGCCGTCGAGGCGGCGATCATCGCCAAGGCCGCCGGCAAGCCGGTCCAGCTGACCTGGACGCGCTGGCAGGAACATGTCGCGGGCTTGCCGAGAACGCCCGTGTCGGCCATGATGGGGGCCAAGACCACGATTGAAGGCGATGTCGTCGGCTGGCGTGCGCGGCTGGCTCTGCCCGCAACTGTGCGCGAATTCGGGCGCAGGCTGTTTGGCGGCGAAACAGCGATGGATGCCATGCAGGCGAGCAGCGGTGAAGTAGACGGGATGGCGATGGAAGGCGCAGTGCCTCCCTACAAGATTGCGCATATGTCGATCGAGCACCTACCGACCGATATCGGCCTGCCCACGGCTCGGCTGCGCGGTAACGCGCATGGCTATACCGCGTTTTTCAACGAGAGCTTCATCGACGAACTGGCCCATGCCGGCCATCGCGAACCGCTTTCGTTCCGCATCGCCATGCTCGGGCATGATCCCCGGTTGGTGAACTGCCTCCAGCGAGTGGCGGCGCTCGCAAGCTGGGGTGGCGGCAGCGACAACAGTGGCCAGGGTCTTGCCTGCCATATCATCGGCGATCCGAACACAGGTGGAAGGATCGCGGCGGTTGCCACCGCGCACCGCGATGACGGCGGTGTGCGCGTCGACAGGATCAGCGCGGTTGCCGACATCGGCCGGATCGTCAATGTTGATATCGCCCGCCAGCAAATCGAGGGAGGGCTGATTTTCGGGATCGGGCTCGCGCTGGGGTCCAGCACGGATTACCAGGACGGGCTACCGCTTGTCGGACGGCTTTCCCGTTTGAACCTGCCCCTGCTCGCGGATTGCCCGGAGATCGAGGTCGAGTTCGTCAAGAGCGATGCCCCTGCCGCCGATCCGGGCGAACTGGGCGTTGCGGTCGCAGCGCCCGCGATCGCCAATGCGCTGTTTTCGGCGACCGGGCTGAGGCTGCGGCGGCTTCCCCTTTTTTCGGAAGGCCTGTGATGCGACCGGACGGTCATCCAGATGTGGCGACGGGTGGCATTGGCGTGCTGCTCGTCAATCTAGGCACGCCCGATGCGCCGACGCCTGCCGCGGTTCGCCGTTACCTGGCCGAATTCCTTTCGGACCCTCGCGTCGTCGAAATCCCACGGCTGGTGTGGTGGCCTATCCTCCACGGCATCATCCTAAACACCAGGCCGCGCAAGTCCGCGCAGGCTTATGCAGAGGTGTGGACGGAGCAGGGCTCGCCGCTTGCAGCGATCACCGCTTCGCAGGCGTCCCGGCTTCAGGATCGGCTGGGGAATGCCGTGCGGGTCGGCTGGGCGATGCGCTATGGCAATCCGTCAATCGGTTCCGGACTGGAGCGAATGAAAGCGGCCGGGTGCGAGCGCATTCTGGTCGCGCCGCTCTACCCGCAATATTCGGGTGCGACGACGGCATCGGTAGTCGATGCTCTGGGGACAGTGCTTGGCGCCATGCGCTGGCAGCCGGCGATCCGGACATTGCCGCCCTATTTCGATGACCCCGCCTATATCGCTGCGCTGTGCGAAGACCTTTCCCGTCAGATCGGCAGCCTGCCATTCGAGCCCGAGGTCCTGCTGCTGAGCTTTCACGGCATGCCGGAACGAACGCTCGAGTTGGGCGATCCCTACCACTGCCATTGTCGCAAGACGGCGAGACTGGTGGAGGAAGCATTGAGGACCGCCTATCCGGTCCTTCGGATCGAAGTGAGTTTCCAATCGCGTTTCGGCCGTGAGAAGTGGCTGGAACCCTATACCGAACAGGTTTTGATCGACGAGGCGCAAAAGGGCACGCGGCGGCTGGCGGTTGCTGCGCCGGGCTTTTCGGCGGACTGCCTCGAAACGCTGGAGGAACTGGCGATCCGGGGGAGAGAGCAGTTCCTGGACGCTGGCGGGGAACAATTCGCCGCGCTGACCTGCCTCAATGACGGCGAGGCGGGAATGGCGATGCTGGAGGCCTTGGTCCGCCGCGAACTTGCGGGCTGGGTTTGACCGCGATGTTTCGTTAGGCTTGCGGCCACAAGATGACGGAGACGAGCATGGCGCTCACCACGGAATTCGAATCCTTCGATCTCAGTCCGCGTATCGGCACGGAGATCAGGGCCACCAAGGCCGACCTCTTGAGCGGCGACTATCGCGAGGAAATCCGCGATCTCCTCGAACGGCGCGGCATCCTCCTTTTTCGCGAGACCGGCATGACCGACGAAGAGCAGATGGTGTTCTCGCGCACCATCGGAGACGTCTTCGAACAGGGTTCGGACGGCATTTTCCGCGTCACGCTGGACAGGTCGGTTACACCTGAGGCCGACTATCTTGAGGCCACGGTCAACTGGCACATCGACGCTGCGCATCATGTTACTCCTACCAGGGCCTCGATCCTGATCGCTCGCGTGATGGAGCCGGACGGCGGCCGATGGACGGAGTTCGCCAACACCTACGCCGCCTATGAGGACCTTTCTCCGGAGAAGAAGGAATGGGCCGAGAACCAGCGGGTCTTGCACTCGCAGGTCTATCTCCAGAGCAGTTTCTACAAGGATCCATCGCCTGAACTTGCCGCGCACTGGCTGACCCATCCAGAGCAGGAGCACCCGCTGGTCTGGACGCATCGTTCCGGACGCAAGTCGCTTCTGCTTGGTCGGAGTGCCGGGCGGATCGTCGGCATGGACGAGGAGGAAAGTGCAAGGATTATCGACGAACTGCACGACTGGGCCAGCCAGCCGCAATTCGTCTATCGCCACCACTGGACGATCGGTGACATGATCATCTGGGACAACACCGGGGTGATGCACCGGGTCGAACCCTATCGAGCCGACAGTGGGAGGCTGCTCAGCCGCACGACCCTGCTAGGAGAGGAACCCGTCGCATGAATGCCACCGATCCGCTGTTCCCGCAGCGCTACCTGCACACCATCCACGCGGCCAGGGAATGCAGCCGGCTGCGCGAGATTTACATCAACGTCTTCGGCGGCATCACCTTTCACGAAGGCTATTACGACGCGGAGGACCGTGACGCGGCACTGCTCTACGTTGGCGACCACATGATCGAGGTGATGGCGCCGCGCCATCCCGAAGACACCAACTACATGTTCGCTCGCTATGTCGAGAAGGCCGGGCCGGGCTATCACTCGATCAGCTTCCGGGTTGCCGATGTCGAGGCCGCGCACGAACGCTGCAGCGATCTTGGCGTGCGCATCAACACCAAATGGCCGGGTCTGATCTTCCTCCATCCCAAGAGCACCGGCGGGATCATCATGGAACTGACCGACCACATGATGCCCAATGATCCGTGGGACTTGCCGCACTGGCGGCGCGACTGGGCAGCGGGCCGTCCGCAGAAGCCCAATGCGCTCTCTCATATCGTCTGCGCGCCGCGCGATCCCGAGACCGCGATAGCCTTCCTGACCGATGCGCTGAGCGGCACGGCGCATCCTCCCGAGGCCGTGGAGTGGCCGGAACCTGCTACGGCAACGCGAGTCGACGTTGCCGACATCTCGCTGGTCGTGCTCGATCCGCACGACAAGCAGGACGGCCCGCTTGCGCGTTATGCCGCCGGCACCAACGGCGGGGTCTACGCGCTGGCCTGGCGTGTCGAGGATGCAGGCGCTGCGGCCAACTGGTTTGCAACCAACCACAATGGCGCAATTCCCACGGAGGCGCTGCCGGAAGGCACCGGCTACTCGCATGCCTATATCCTTGACGGCGCGCGGCACTGGTTCGTCAAGGGCAATGGCTGACCGGCCACGGCGGGCCGGGAACATCCGTTCTTGACATAATTCCGTTTTGTTCTACTCTTGTTCATATCGTGAACAGAGTCGATTTGCCATGAACACGAATTCTCCACTTGCCGATTTCAGCTATTCCACGCCGGTCGCCGGCCCTGCCGGATTGCCTGTCTCGCTGTCGATTTTCGCAGACAGGTCGCATCTGCGCGCCCAGATCGCCGATGATGCCATCGCGGCCGGAATCAGGGTCACTGCCGTCGCAAGTCTCGACGAACTGCTGGAGGGTGCGGCACGCCCGCTCGGCGATGTCGTGATGCTCGATTGCCCGCAGGCCAGTGGTGCTGCACTGGCAGCACTTGCCCGGCTTGACATGCGGGCGGCGCAGTCCGGAGCAAAGCTGATCGTCTCGACGACTGTGGAAGCGCTCGACGATGTGTTTGCCTGCATGGATTTGTCCAACCCGCAATTGCTCGTCGATCCGACGCGGGCCGACAGGCTGATCGCGTTGGGCCATGTCATGGCGCGCTTTCCCGAAGCCCGTTTGCGCGAGTTGTCGGAGGAAGACCGGCTTGTACTGCTGCGCCTTACCGAACAGGTAGGTCAGATCGCGGAGCGGCTCGACAGGCTGAGCCCGGATGCGTCCGCTACCGCTTCCCCGCCTGGCGACAGTGCATTCCGATTCCAGTCGCCCATGCCGGAATTTGCGGGTCGCGAGGACAGCGCTTCGGACAGGCTGGTGCGCGCATCCCGTCCGCCCCTGCCTGACCCCCGGCTGGTGCGCCGCATCATTCGCCAGCGCCAGCTCCGTGCGCGGTTTTTCGATGGCGACCTTTTCGCGGATCCCGCCTGGGACATGCTGCTCGACCTGACCGCGGCACGTTCGGAGCATGCCCGCGTCTCGGTAACCTCGTTGTGTATCGCCAGCGGTGTAACGCCGACGACCGCGCTGAGGTGGATCGGCCAGATGACAGACGCAGGGCTGTTCGAACGTGTCGAGGACGATACCGACCGGCGCCGAGCTTTCATAGCGCTGACCGACCGGGCCGCCGACGCGATGGCGCGCTATTTCGCCGAGATTGGCGGCGGCGCGGTGCAGCTCGTCTGAATGGTTCTGTCAGGATGGTTCAACGCACCAGTCCTGCATGGCGATCGAAAGTGCGGATGCGGATGATGTAGTCCTCGAGTCCGGATCGCAGCGTGTGTGACGGTGCGTAACCCAGACCGGTCCGCAGCCGCGTGGTGTCCATCGGTGGATGAGGGTTGCCTGCGGTCTCGGTTGCGGAAACGACGATCTGCGCATCCGGCAGCAACTCGCGCATCGCCTGTGTGAACGCACCGACCGGAAGCCGCTCGGCGCCGACATTGTAGAGATGGTGCGGCAGGCGGTCCGCCATCAGCGCGAGCCAGGCGGCCTTTGCAGCATCGCCGGCATAGGTCCAGTCGGCCATGACATCGTCGCGCGGCATGGTGATCGTCTGGCCTCGCACCGCATCCTCGACTCTCGCCATGTAGTGGGTCTGGCTTGGCGGCGTGAGGATGCCCGACGAGTAGGATCCTCGCCATGCGCGTCCCAGCCCGTAGGTCGAACCGAACCTGAGGGATACCACGTCGAGGCCAAGTTGCCCGGTATAATGGCTCGCGAGTGACTCCCCCCAGAGCTTCGCTGCACCATAGGGGTTGTCCGGATTGCAGACGAGGTCTTCGGTCAGGAGGTCTGCGTCCTGCCTGCCATATGCGGCGACGGAACTGGCGAACAGCACCCGACTAACGCCCTTAACCCGGGCCGCCTCGAAGACATTCGCGGTCCCCAGCATCTGTACCCTGACATAGGCAAGCATCTGGCCGGGCGAAGGCGAGCCGAGAATGAAGGCGAAGTGGGCGATCCGGTCGATGTCATGCCTCGCAATTGCCTCGCCGACGGTATCTGGGTCCGCAACATCACCTTCGATCAAAGTGATCCTGTCGAGCACATCGGCGATGCGGCCGCACTCCGCATAGCGGTCGAGCACGACGACATGGTCCTCGCCGCCCTGTTCGAGCGCGTAGCGGGTGAAGTAGGAACCGAGGAAGCCGGTACCGCCCGTGACCAGCAGGGTCATGGCTTGCCGCCCGCCTTGCGCGCTTCAGAACGGATGTAGGCGTAGATCTGCATGGATTGCTCGCGAGTGAGCGTCGCGAATTGCGGCATGCCTCGTTCCAGAAGCGTACCCTCATGCAGGACTTTCCAGAACGCTTCGGGGTCGAGAGACACACCTGACTCGCGCAGGTCCGGCGCGCCACCGACGCTCACGACGTTACGGCCGTGGCAGCCCATGCAGCGGTTATACTGCATGCGCCCTATGGCGACATCGGCAGGATCGAGCCTGAGCGCCGGATTGTCGAGCGCCTTGACGGCAAATGTGGGTGCGTGCGTTTCGAGCCTGGCCTTGCCGTCCAGCGCGAAGGTCAGCAGCCGGCGCTGGTGCAGCCCGTATTTCCAGCCGAGGTTGGCGAGATGGCTGTAGGCCGCCGCCGAACTGCCGTAGCCGACCAGCACCGAGACATATTGTTTGCCGCCCGCGCTGTAGCTCATCGGTGCGGCGATGATGCCGAGCCCTGCGTAGAAGCGCCAAAGCCGCTCGCCAGTCGCGGCGTCGTAGGCGGAAAGATAACCGTCGGCTGTGCCCTGGAACACAAGCCCGCCTGCGGTCGCAAGGGTGCCGCCGTTCCATGGTGACTCCTGCGGCACGCGCCAGCGCTCTTCCAGCTTGACTGGATCCCAGGCGACCAGCGCGCCCTTGCCGTCCAGCGGATCTGTAGGCTCCGCCCAGTCCATGTTGATGCCGCCGACCGGTACGGCTCCGGGTTGAGGCTTCCCTTTGGTGAAGCGGGTGCCGAGCTGCATGTAGGGAATGTAGACCAGCCCGGTTTGCGGATTGAACGCCATCGCCTGCCAGTTGTGCGCGCCGCTGGAGCCGGGATACATGACGTGGCGTCCCGTTTCGTAGCGCAGGTTCGGAGACTCGACGGGCCGGCCGGTTTCGAGGTCGATGCGTTCGGCCCAGGTGACCTTGCCATATTTCTCGGCGGATATGAGCTCGCCAGTCTCACGCTCGAGCACATAGAAGAAGCCGTTTGTCGGCGCCTGCATCAGCACCTTGCGGGACTTGCCGCCGACTTCCAGCGTCGCCGTGATCATGTCGGCGGTGGCCTTGTAGTCCCACGCCTCGCGCGGGTTGACCTGATAGTGCCAGACATACTCGCCGGTGTCGGCATCGAGCGCGACAATTGAACAGAGGTAAAGATTGTCTCCGCCGCCAGGGCTGCGCAATTCGGGGTCATAGGGCCCGCCATTGCCAGTGCCGATGTAGATACGGTTGAGCTCGGGATCGAAAGTAATGCCATTCCACGCAGTGCCGCCTGTGCCGGTCTTCCAGTATTCGCCGTTCCAGGTGGCGGCGGCGCGCTCCATTGCCGGATCGCCCTTGTTCTCTTCGGGCGAGCCCGGGACAGTGTAGAAGCGCCAGAGCTGCTTGCCCGTTTCCTGGTCATAGGCGGTGACGAAGCCGCGCATGCCCATGTCGGCGCCGCCCTGGCCGATGATCACCTTGCCGTCGAAGGTGCGCGGCGCTCCGGTGATGGTGTGATAGCCCTGTTCGGGCAGGGTCTGGACTTCCCACAGGAGCTTGCCGCTATTCGCATCCAGCGCAAACAACCGTCCGTCGATGGCGGCAGCGAAAACCCTGCCGTCGGCATAGGCCGGACCGCGATTGACTGGAAAGACGGTGAAGTTGAGGCGGTGCGGGGCGACTTTCCAGGTCTGCGGATCGTGCTTCCACAACTGCTTGCCGGTCACCGCGTCGACGGCATAGACCTCGGCATGGCTGCCGGTGAAGTAGAGCACGCCGTCCACCGCCAGCGGCGTCGCTTCCAGCGCCTGTTCGCCCGGCAGGTCGAGTGACCACGCGAGGCCGAGCCTGCCGACGTTCGATGCATCGATTTCGTCGAGCCAGCTGAATGCGCTTTCGTCGGTGCCGCCATTGTGGCTTGGCCAGTCCGCACCCGCACCCGCGCCCGGTTCCGGCGATGGCGCCGCGCAGCCTGCCAGTGCCAGCAGCACCGCGCAGAGTGTGAAAAAGCCTGCCCTCATCTCAGGCAAGCTTCGCCGTCCAGCCGCCGTCGACAGGGATGGTGACGCCGCTCACGAATGAGGACAGGTCGGACGCAAGGAACAGAGCGACCTTGGCCTGTTCCTCCGGCTGGCCGGCACGGGCCAGCATGGCACGTGCGCTCAGGCTTTTCAGGATTTCCGGCGGCGTCTCCAGGTTCTTGGTGCTTAGCGTGAAGCCAGGTGCGATAGCATTGACCCTGATGCCTTGAGCCCCATGCTTGCCGGCAAATCCCTTGGTCAGCGAGTTGATGCCCGCCTTGGCCGAGGAATAGGCCATGGAGATCAGCGGGTCGTAGTTCATCGAGGCGGTCGAGGAAAAGTTGACGATCGACCCGCCGCCATTGGGCGCCATCGCGCGGACCGCATGCTTGGTGCAGAACATCATGCCCTTTAGGTGGACTCGCGTGATCGCCTCGAATTCCTCCTCGGTGATCTCGTCGCCCCAGCGCCCGCCGGGATTGCCCGCGACATGGATCGAGGCGTCGATCCGCCCGAAGGCTTCGAGTGCAGTTGCGACCATCGCTTCGATATCGGCCTCGCGGCTCACGTCGCAGCGGCAGGCGGTAGTGGCTTCGCCGAGCTCCTTGGCGGTATCGTTCTCGGCGCCGGTGATGTCGCTGACGAGGACTCGCGCGCCTTCAGCGACGAACAGCCGGGCGATATCGCGCCCGATCCCCTGTCCGGCGCCGGTGACGACGGCGGTCTTGCCTTTTAGCAGGCCGTAGGGCTGGTAGCTTGCCTTGGTCATCTATCCGCTCCCCGATTGGTCCTGCCGTTAACCGAACATGATGGGTTCGACCGCCTTTGCCTCGACCGCGATGGCCTTGGCTTCGGCGAGCCGGTCGATGGCGGCATCGTCGTAGCCCAGCCGCCGCATCACCTGGCGCGTGTGTGTGGCCGGGCCTTCGTAGGGCTTTCCCGCCTCGCAGGGCGTGTCGGAGAACTTCACCACCGGTGCGTGCCGCCAGTAGCGGCCTTCGGGCGCCTGTTCCGCGAATTCCGAGCTTTGGGTCATCACCATGAAGCCCATCGCTGCGGTTTGCGGGTCGGTGTGCAGGAAGCGGACATGCGACGCCTTGTCTGCCCGAACGCAGGCCACGTCCCGGTCGAGCAGGAAGCTCTCCCAATCGTCGGCGCTGCGGGTTGCGAAGACGGGCTCCAGTTCTGCGCCGAGCGCATCACGATGAGCATAGCGGGCTTTCCAGCTTGCGAAGCGTTCGTCGCTGGCGAGGTCCTCGCGGTTCAGCGCTGCCGCCAGCCTTGCGAACTCCGTGTCAATCCTTGCGTCGAGGAACACCCAGCCCTCCGCGCACTCGTAAAGCCGGTATGTCGCCTCCAGTCCGAGCTGTGCCTTGTCCGGCACTTGCCGGGGCGGCTTGCCCTCGTAGATGAAGGCGTCGTCCGAATTGCAGAAGACGTTGGAGTTCATCATCGAAGTCTCGATATACTGGCCTTTGCCGGTGAGTATGCGGGCAGCGAGGCCGAGCATCATGCCGGTGGCGACACCGCTGCCGCCGATCGGATCGGGCGACTGGTCGCCCTTGGGCTTGTTGCCTTCGCCCGACTGGAACACCGAATTGCCGGAAAACGCGCCCATCGTCGGGTTGAAGGCGGCGCGGAAGCGGTCCGGGCCGATGGTGCCATAGGCGCTGGCGTAGACATAGACGATGTCGGGCTTGATCGCCTTCAATGTCTCGTAATCGATCTTCAGCCGCTCCGGCACGCCGGGCCGGTAATTGTGCATAACGATGTCGGCCTTTTCGACCAGCTCGTAGAACAGCTTCAGCCCTTCCTCGCTCTTGAGGTTGAGGCCGATGTTCTGCTTGCCCTGGAAGGCGCGGATCATGTTCTCGTTGGTCGGCATACGGCGGTAGGGGTCGCCGTGCAGCGGCTCGACCTTGATCACCGTCGCGCCAAGGTCGGCAAGCAGCGCACCGCCGAACGGCGCGGCGAGCCAGCCGGCGCATTCGAGGATGGTGATGCCTTCGAGTGGACGTGCGGGATTGCCGCCTTTCGGCATGATCTGCGGCGCGGACCGAGGAGCCTCAGCCAGTATCTCCGCCGTGTGCTCACCGGGACTCGGGGCGGGACGGGAAATCCGGGCCGGCGTTTCGCTCATCTTGGCGAAGGGACCGACCTGCTCCATCCGGCCGACGCGCGGGTCGTCGACCTCGACGACATGGCCGTTAAGGCGGAACTGCTCGTGCTCCAGCGCCTCCTGCGTCGTCTGCATGGTTTCGCCGGCGCAATCGGGATTCTGGCGGTAGATCTCCCGCCATTCATCCGCGGTCTTTTCCTTGAAGCGTTCGAAGATCATCAGGTTGAGGGCGATGCGGTTGTCGTTGTCCGGGATGCGCGGCGCATCCTTGAAACGTTCGTCCTGCCAGATCCAGTCGAAGCCGATCGCCTTGATCCATGCCTCGAACAGGTCCTGCTGGATGTGCGAATGCATGATCCAGCGTCCGTCCTTGGTCTGGGGACAAATCTGGCTGGGGTTGGCGGTGTGGGGGTCGGATTCGTGGCGGTCGGCGGTAAGGATGCCGCGCGCGACGTCCTCCTTGGAGAGCTCGCCGGGGTAAAGGTCCTCCGGAATCTCCTGCCCGTCGAACAGCCGCCAGTTATTGTTCGGGGCCGTGGCACCCGTAAGCAGCGAGCTTTCGAGCCGCTGACCCTTGCCTGTTTCCGAGCGCACGCGCAGTGCGGCTGAGAGCCCCTGCAGCATGAACATCGCGGTGTGATAGGAAATGTCGTTGATAGCACGGAAGGCCGGGCGCAGCTTCTGCCAGCTGATCTGGTCCCGCATCCGGCCGGACTTGGCATTCACGATGCCGTCCGAAAGTTTGAAGTCCCTGTAGGGCCCGGTCTGCCCGAAGGGCGCCAGCGAGTGGTAGATCAGCGCCGGGTTGGCTTGATGCAGAGTCTCGTAATCGAGGCCGAGTTTCGCCGCTTCGCCGGGCCGCAGGCTTTCAATGAAGATATCAGCGCCTTCGACCAGCCGGCGCACCTGTGCACGGCCTTCCTCGCTCGACCAGTCAGGCGCGACGCTTTTCTTGCCGCGTTGCCACAGCAGGTAAGCGGGATGCTCCCACATCTGGTCGCCGCCAGGTGGCTCCAGCCGGATCACCTCGGCGCCGTAATCCGCAAGGATCATCGTCACCAAGGATCCGGCCATGCCCTGGGTAAGGTCGATCACACGAATGCCTGAGAATATTTTGGGCACAGCCAATCCTCTCTCTGCCATCTCGTTTTCTGTGGTCCACCGGCAATCGGTTTGGCACTGGCGGTCCGCGTTGTCCGGAGCAGGCAACCATTCAGGCGGCCTGCTGTCAACGTTCCGTGACAGGCCTAGCCGACGGTGTAATCGCCGACATCGAAATCCGCGGTGAGGTTGCGGTACTTGGCGAGCGACCATGGCGAGTTGGTGACGACGCGTCCGGCCTTGTTCTTGTACCAGTTGTTGACGCCGGGATGCGACCAGACGAGCTGTTCGTGCTCCGCATCGACGAGCCTGTTGTATGCCTCGAAGGGTTCACGGCGAACCTCGAGAGAGCCGGCTTCACGCTCGATCAGCTCGCGCAGGGCGAGCATGGTATAGCGCACCTGGCACTCGGAATTGTACACAGCGCTGCCGCCGTGTCCGCCATTGGTACCGGGGCCGTAGATGATGAACAGGTTGGGAAAATCGGGCACAGTGATACCGAGATAGGTCCGCGGATCGTCCTCGCCCCAGGCATCGCGGATCGTCCCCTTGGTGCCGGTGACCTTCATCGGGAACAGCGGCTTCTGCGCTTGGAAACCCGTCGCCAGGATGATGACGTCTGCCGGGTGCTCCACGCCGTCCTCGTCGATCACGCCGCTTTCGGTGATTTCCCTCACTGGGCCCGTCACCAGCTCGACATTGTCTCGGGTGAGCGCCTCGTACCAGTGGCTGTCGCGCAGCATGCGCTTGCCGTAGGGCGGGTAATCGGGGACCACCTTGGCGAGCAGGTCGGGATCATGGTTCACCTGTTTTCTGATATGGGCGATCAATTGCTCGCGGATCGCGGCGTTGGCGGCGTTCAATGAATGGTCGGGATCGTGCCAGTCCGGATCCTTCCTGAGCGTCGGCAGGACGATGTCGCTTGTCGCCCACAGCAGCTGGTACCTGTACCACTTGTTGTAATAGGGGATGTTGGCGAGCCCCCATTTCACCGCATCGCTGACCTCGGCATAGAGCAGCGGGTTGTGACGTGCCCAGTGCGGAGAGCGTTGGAAGATGGTGAGATGCTCGACTTGCGGAGCGATCATCGGTCCGAGCTGCATGCCCGAGGCACCGGTGCCGATCTGCACCACGCGTTTGCCCTTGAGGTCGGCCGAGTCGTCCCAGCGCGATGAATGGAACATCGGGCCCTTGAAGCGGTCCTTCCCGGGAAAATCGGGTATCGATGGGCGGTTCAGCAGTCCGACGGCACTGACGACGGCATTGGCACTGATTTCATAGGTGCTGCCGTCCTTGCGCCGCACGGTCACGTCCCAGCGGTTCGTTTCCCGGTTCCAGATCGCTGAGACCACTTCCTCCTCGAAGCGCATGTGATCGGCAATATCCATTTCGCGGTAGCAGGTGCGGATATAGTCGATGATCTCCGGCCCGGTTGCGAAATAGTGTTCCCAGTCAGGCTTCACCCGGAAGCTGTAGGAGTAGAAATGGTTGGGCGTGTCCACCGCGACACCCGGATAGGTGTTCTCGAACCAGGTGCCGCCGACATCGGGATTTTTCTCGATGGTGACGAAGGGAATTGCGGCGTCCTTCAGCTTGGCTGACATGGCGAGGCCCGAATAGCCCGCACCGATCACCACCACCATGAAACTGGCGAGGTAATCCGGGTCCGGCTGCTTGCGCCACTTCACGGTCTTGGCGTCGGTACGGTCGAAGTTGAGCTCCTCCAGCACCATTGCCATGTATTCATCCGGAACATGCGTGCCGACGCTGGCGTCGCACATGCGCTGGAGCTTTTCGCGCGGCGGAGCGGGCGGCAGGGCGCGGCCGCTCGATGCATAGTCCTCGAACGTCGCGATCAGCGCCCGGCACAGCTCGCGCTTCAGCTCAGGGACGTCGTCGACCTCGAACGCCCAGGCACCCCTGATGTGCGGGGCATAGCGCTGCATCAGCTCTTCGTCGCCGGACAGATGTGTGTAGACCAGCAGCAGCGGTACGTCGTCCAGCTCCATCAGCCGGTCCTCGAGAAGGTCTTTCTCCGCCAGCAACGCGCCGACTATACCCTCACGGTGTTCCGGCGGCTCGTGCCGGGCAGGGGAGGCGGATACGGTCATCGATCGAAACCCTGTCTGCGATTGGTCGTATGGCGACGCCCTATCGACGCTCGCTCCCGATTATGCAATGACCGATGGGCATTATTGACACCGGGCAGGGAAGCTTGCTCGTTCTACTGATAATGAGAGGAAGACTGCACCATGACCGATGCCACGATCCAGCAGCTTGCCGATGAGCTCGCCATCCGCCGGGTACTCGACGAGTATTGCCTGCGCCTCGAACTCAACACCTTCGAAGAGTGGATGGACCTGTTCACCGAGGAGACGGTTTACGAGGTCTACAGGATGCGCTTGGAAGGCCGCGCCAAGGTTACCGAAGTCCTCAGCCAGGCACCGCATGGCGTGCATCTTCCCGGCGCGGCGCGCATCGCCATCGACGGGGATCGCGCCGAAACCGTGCAGAACTATGCTTTCGTCTCCACCAGCACCGACGAGTGGAACGCGGGCTGGTATCACCGTACGCTGGTGCGCACCGGCGAGGGCTGGAAGATTTCGCACACCAAGGTCGCCTTCGCCCGCAAGGACGACCTGCCCGAAAACGAGCGCGCCCGCAAAACCGCCTATCCGGTAAGCTTCGGCTGAGGACCCGGCGATGGGCGAGTTGAAGGACCGCGTTGCCGTCGTCACCGGCGCCAGTTCGGGTATCGGCGCGGTCGCGGCGCAACGTCTGGCGTCGGAAGGCGCGACCGTCATCTGCGGTGCGCGGCGGCTTGGCGACGAGGCCGATCCGCAGCCCGAGACGCTGGCCGGGACGGTTGCGCAAATCCGCTCGCGAGGCGGCCTCGCCCATGCGATCCCGCTGGACGTGTCAAAGGGCGACTCCCGCGCTGCTTTCATGGATGAGGTGCTCGATCGCTTCGGGCGGGTCGACGTTCTCGTCAACAATGCCGGTGTCACCGGTTTCGGCAACACCACGCCGACCATGCCGGAAAAGCGCTTTCGCCTCGTCTACGAGATCAACGTCTTCGGACCGCGCGACCTGATCGTGCGAGCGCTGCCGGGCATGCTGGAGCGGGGCTGGGGCCGCATCGTCAATGTCTCCTCGACGGCGGCGGACCGTTCCGCCCCGCAGGAGGGCGGGCCGCCCTATCTCAAATACCACCGCACGGCTGGCGTCAGCGCCTATTCCTCCTCGCGCGCGGCGATCAACATGTTTACCCGAGCGCTGGCCGCTGAGCTGCATGGCACGGGCATCTCGGCGAACACCGTCGCCCCGGTCAATTCGGTAATCACCGAGGTTGTCCAGCGTGCGCTCGATGCCGGCGATCTCCCCGCGGATCGCCTGAGTGCGCCGGAGGACCCGGAAGTCATGGCCGAGGCGATCCTTGCACTGTGCCTGGTCGATCCCGATATCTCGACCGGCCTCATCACCTACAGCGGGCAATATCTGCAGGAAATCGGACGCGAGGTGCGCGGGCGCGATGGCGGGCCGTTCGAGGCAAGGATCACCACCGAATCGGTCCGGTACGCGCTTGGAGACTGATGGCCGTGTCAACGCTTTCAAGGTCGACATCACCGCCTTGCACAAGTCGGCTGCTCAATCCTGGCCGAACCTCTCCACGAGATGGGAATTGACTTTGTCTGCGTCGAGTTCGCGTGCCACGAGGTAGCTGGTTCCGCACCAGCCGCGATGCAGGTAATTGCCGAAGGAGATACGTGTCCCGGGCGCGCCGCCGGCAGCCGGCAGCATCTTGATGCGCTCGATCGCGTCGCGAATGCCGGCCGGCGTGAGCGGACGGGCATCGGCGATGGCGTGGACGATGACATTGGCGAAGTCGTGGTTCATCACCGAGACGCAATATTCGGGCCTGCGGCCGTATTTCTTTTCGAACCGGTCAAGGAAAGCCTGGCCGACCAGATTGCCCTCGTCGTAATTGTCGCAGCCCGTCCAGCCCATGATCGCATCCCACAGGGCGGGGCTGAGCCAGGCGTTCTGGAAGGCCGTGCTCATGAAGCGCGGCGGGTCCCAGTCGAGTTCCTTGAGTGCCGGATTGACGTGCAGTACGCCGAATCCGAAGCCGGCATGGACCAGCGCGTCCGGTCTGGCGGCGTGAAGCCGCTCCACCGCTCCCCGCACGTCCTGGGCGGTTTGCGCGATCATCTCATGCGCGGTGATCTGAATGCCGTGATCTTCGCAGGCCTTTCGGAAGTTGGTAACGTAATGTTCGCCGATCAGTGACTGTTCCTGCACGATCCCGACAGTCTTGAGCCCGCGCCTTGCAATCATGTGCGCCCAGAATACCGGCTCATCGGTCATGGAGCCCTGTGGCAGCGAAAAGGTCCAGTGGCCCAGAAAGTTTTCCGAGCCGGTGTTGCTGATCGTGGGGATCTTGAATCGCTCCTCGATCACCTCGCGGATGGGCTCGCTGTTATCGGTAATGAATGGGCCATACATCAGTACGCACCCTTCCTCCACCAGCTCGGCATAGGCATCGACGACGGCCTTGAAAGATCCCTTGGGCAGGCCTTCGATTTCCTTGTGGACGATCTCGATCGGCCGGTCGATCACGCCGTTTTCGTAAGCTTCCTGGAACACCATCTCGAGCGGCTGATCGAAATCCCGCTTCTTGATCTCCGGATAGTTTTCGGGAAGCTTGAAGTCGTAGACGATGCCTATCCTGACCGGTTCGGCATGGCTTTCATAGGACATCGGCGTCTCCTCGATCCGCTTCCTGAGTTGCTGTCTGTACCGGCCACCAGCCGCTGATCGGGGGAAAGACCGGGAGAAACCCGAACTTTAGCTCCGGCTGCCGCGTGAGCAAGCCGATTGTCGATCCCGGGGCGAACCCCTCGCTTGACACCATCTGCAAACCCCCTAGATGCCCGGGTTCCCGTGATACGGGCGGTTAGCTCAGTTGGTAGAGCATCTCGTTTACACCGAGAGGGTCGGCGGT
>CAYPFE010000012.1:0-17064 GCA_964409895.1 uncultured Novosphingobium sp. | reverse complement strand
TCATTAGAGCTTTGGCTTCCGATTGCCAGCGCTTGCGCCTATTTGCGTGCGAATGAAGCGTTTCTTCATCTTCGGGCTTGGATATTCGGCGAGCCGGATCGCCGCGCGGCTGACACGCGATGGCTGGGAGATCGTTTCGACGGGCGAGGCAGGCACGCTGTCCTTCGATGACGAAGGCAATGTCCGCCTTGCTTTGGCCGATGCCAGTCACGTCCTCTCCTCCGTGCCCCCAGGCGGAGACGGGGCCGACCCGGTTCTGGGGCGATACGGCGACGTGCTTGAGGGCAAATGGCTGGGCTATTTCTCATCGACCGGGGTTTACGGCGACACCGGTGGCGCCTGGGTCGATGAAACTGCGCCGGTCGGAAACGGCCGCCGCAAGGCCCGCACCTCTTGCGACGCCGCCTGGCTGGAACGCGGTGCCCGGGTCTTCCGCCTGCCGGGCATTTATGGCCCGCAGCGCAGCGCTTTGGACAGGGTGCGCGATGGCAAGGCGCAGCGTATCGACCTCCCCGGACAAGTGTTCAGCCGGATCCATGTCGACGACATCGCCTCAGGCGTCTTCGCCGCACTCGAGGCGCCGCCGGGTGCCTACAATCTCGCCGACGATTGCCCGGCCCCCAATAATGATGTCATAGAAGCGGCCTGCCGCCTGCTGGGCAGCGATCCACCGCCGCTTCAGTCTCTCGACGAAACCGGGCTGGGCACTGCGGCGCGTGGTTTCTATTCCGAGAGCCGCCAGGTTGCGAACGGCAAGGCAAAACGGGTATTGGGCTGGAGGCCGGAGTTTCCGACCTACCGTGAAGGATTGCACCACCTGCATTATTCGAGCCGATGACAAGCTGAGCCGCCCCATTGCACAGCGCGCAGCCATCCGATGCGGAACTGACGGTGATCATCGTCAGCTACAACACGCGCGACCTGACTCTGAAGGCGGTCGAGACACTGTTAAAAAATGCCGGCGATGTCGCGATGCGCGTGGTGGTGTTCGACAATGCGTCGGCCGACGGCAGCGCCGAGGCCGTTGCAGGGGCGTTTCCCGATATCGAGGTGATCGCAAACGACAAGAACCTTGGCTTTGCCGCAGCCAACAATCTCGTCGCTGCTCAGACGCAAACCGAATGGCTGTTGCTTCTCAATCCCGACACCGAAACGCACCCCAACGCAGTGGAGAACCTTCTCGCATTTTCCCGAGCGCATCCCGAGGCTGGAATCACCGGCGGGCGCACGGTGTTTCCCGATGGCTCGCTCAATCCGGCATCCTGCTGGCAGAAGATGACGGTGTGGAGCCTGTTGTGCCGCGCCATTGGTCTTCCGGCGCTCATTCCAAATTCACGCCTGCTCAACCCGGAAGCGATTGGCGGCTGGCGTCGCGACAGTGTGCGGACAGTGGATATCGTCGTCGGCTGTTTCTTCATGATCCCAACCCGGATCTGGCGCGAACTCGGCGGCTTTCGCTCACATTATTTCATGTATGGCGAGGAGGCCGATCTGTGCCTTCGCGCGGCGAAACGAGGGTACAGGCCGATGATCACGCCCGACGCGCAGATCATGCATCTCGCCGGCGCTGCGTCGGGTGAACGGGCGGACCAATCCGTTGCGGTCAGCAAGGCGAAAGCAACCCTGATCCGGGATCACTGGTCGAGGCCACTCGCACCCATCGGCCTTTTCCTGATGTGGCTAACAGCACTTGTACGCCGAGCGGGTGCTCCGTTCGCGGGCGATGAGCAGCAGCGCCAGGCAAAGATCATAGGCTGGCGCAAGCGGCGCGAATGGCTGGCCGGCTATTGGAAGGATTCGTGACAGGCGCGTGCGATGGTAAAACCACTCGTCATCAATATCAGCGCGGATTATCCCGACGTGGCGGACCCTGCCAAGACGTCGGCGATCGCCCGGCTGGTCGATGGCAGCGCCGGGCAATTCGAGCATCGGGTCTACTCCCTCAATCGCAGGGGGCGACTATGGAATGCCTTGGTGAACTCCGGAACAATTGAGACGGCAGACGATGACGGCAAGGTAGCCAGCCTCCTCTATCGCGCACCGCCGCTGGGGCTCGCCCTGCGCCGTTCCATGCGCCGCATTGGCGAAACAATTGCACATCAGGTCGCGGAAACGGATCGGGCGCCCGCACTGGTTCATGGTCACAAGCTGAGCTTCGAGGGCATCGCAGCCCATACCATCGCCAAGCGACTTGGCATTCCTTTCGCGCTGACACTGCAGGGCAATACCGACAAGAAGGTGATCGCCGCACGGCCCGATCTGCGCTCGCTCTATCGTCGCATATGGCATGATGCGGGTGCCGTCTTCGCCACTTCGCCCTGGATCACGGAATATTGTTCGCAGACGCTTGGCGAACGGGCGCAACTACCCATCATCCTGCCCTGCATCACCAATGCGACGACGATTATTCCACCGCAGGACAAAGATCCGCAGCGCCTCGTCACGGCCTTCCGCCTCGACAAGCACGTGAACAAGAACCTGCGGAGGGTGATCGAGGCGGTTTCTGCACTACGCCCTCAACATCAAGGGCTGGAGCTGGAAATCGCAGGAGGTGGAAGCCGGCAGGACGAACAGACAGTCGATGCGATCATTGAGGCGGGGAGCGCCTCTGCTTTTGTCCGCCGGGTAGGCCGGGTTCAGCCCGACGCCATCCAGGCCTGGATGAATGGTGCTTCGGCCTTCGTCATGCCGTCGCATCGCGAAACCTTCGGCATGGTCAATGTCGAGGCACTGCTCTCGGGCTGTCCGATCCTGTATTCGCGGGGCACAAGTGTGGACGGCTATTTCCCCGGCGCGTCATTCGCGATTGGCTGCGATCCGGCAAGCAGCACCGATATTGCGCACGGAATCGGAAAGTTGCTTGCGAACAGGGCAGAAATCACGCTCGAATTGGCGGACTGGCAGCGCAACCATGGAGCCCGGTTCCTCGCTCCGGCCATCATTGCGACCTATTGCCGTGAGATACAGAAGCTGATCGAGGGCACCGGCTGAACCCAGCTACAACGATGCGATAGCGCCTGCCAGCGCCGCGACGTGCTCGGGCCTGCTGTTCCAGGACGTGACGAACCGCGCACCTCCTTTCCTTGCGTAGAAGCCGAAACCCCGGTCCCGCAGGACAGCGCACTCAGCCTCGCTTAGTTCGAGGAAAACCTCATTGACCTCGACAGGCTGCATGAGCCTGCCCTTCGCGCTGGCGGCTATTTCCTGTGCGGCCGCATTCGCTGCGCGGGCGTTCTCCAGCCACAAGTCGTTTTCCAGCAGCGCGAGAATCTGCGCGGCCAGGTACCGCCCCTTCGATTGAAGGTGTCCGGCGCGCTTGCGGCGATAGCGGATCATTTCAGCCGCAGCGGGATCGAAGAAGACGATCGCCTCCGCCCCCATACCGCCATTCTTGACGAAGCCGAAGCTGAGCGCGTCGGCACCGCTGCACGCCTCTGCCGGCGCACAGTCGAGATGGGCGACGGCATTAGCAAAACGGGCCCCGTCGACATGCAGCTTAAGCCCACGCTCCGTCACGAAACCCGACAGCGCATCCAGTTCCGCCAACGCATAAACCCTTCCCAGCTCGCTCGCCTGCGTGATCGAGACCGCGTGCGGCTGGGCGCGATGAACATCGTCGGGAATCGGATCGATCACGGCTGCAATCGTCTCCGGGGTCAGCTTGGCGCCGTCCCCGCCAGCCGGCAGCAGCTTGGCTCCATGCAGGAAAAATCCCGGCGCGCCGCATTCGTCGCCCTCGATATGCGCGTCGCGATGACACACGGCAGCGCCCTCGGGCGGAACCATCGAAGCAAGCGCAAGGCAGTTCGCCGCCGTTCCCGTCGCCACCCACAATGCAGCGCATTCCCGGTCGAACATTGCGGAAAACGCCTCGTCCAGCCGCGCGCTCAGCGCATCGCCGTCATAGGAGAAGTCAGGCTCGTCGGCGGCTTGCATGGCGCGCCAGACCTCTGGATGAACCGAGGCGGCATTGTCGGAATGAAAAAGCATGGCCATATCAGTGGTGCGACCACAGGGCGGTTCCGTCAAGTTCGGGAGAGACGATGAGCGACGTTACGATCACCCGCAGTGAAGAGGACGGACGGGGCACATATTACGCACATGTCGCGGGCAGTGGCTCTGTGGGACGCTTGACCTGGGTCGAGCGAAATGGCGTGCGTGTTGCCGAACATACGCTCGTTCCCCCCGAAATCGGTGGTCGTGGCGTCGCGGCCCTGCTGGTCGAAGCGCTGATCGGCGACGCCCGGGAACAGGGCTTCAGGGTCGATCCCACCTGCTCCTATGTGGCGGCCAAATTCGACCAGCGTCCCGAGTGGGCCGACTTGCGAGCCTAGGTCAGGCCGGGACGATGCGAACAGGGATTCCGTCCAGCAGGCAAATGCCCGAGACCTGCTCCCAGTCGCTCGGATCGTCGGAAGCAAGCAGGTTGATATTGACGCCGGGAAGACCGTTGGCGCGGCTCCAGCTGCCGTCGTGGCCCCATCCGTGCGGGTAGCAGACCGAACCTGGGACGACCTCGTCGGTCACCTCTGCGGTGACGACGAGCTGGTTCGAAGTGCTGGAAACGCGAACGTCTACCCCGTCTCTGACGCCTAGTCTGGAAGCGTCGTCGGGATGGATCTGCAGCATCGGGCAATAGCCGCGTGTCAGCCTCTCGGAATTGTGCATCCAGCTGTTGAGCGACTGCAGACGCCGCCTGCCGAACAGGCGCAGCATGCCCTCACCCGGCGCGTCGGACGATTGCGCGAGCAGGCGTTCGAATTCGCCGGCGTGGACATCGCCCCACAGCCGGGCCTTGCCATCTTCGAAGCCGATCAGGCCACGCGTCGCTGAAGCATCGACCGTGTCACGCAACCGGTATCCATGCGGATGCTCGTCGCGCAGGCTCGCCACGCTCAGCCGGTCGCCCCAGGGGCCGGAGCGCAACAGCGCATCGCCCGCTTCGATCGGGTCCGGGTCCGGGCACGCTTCGCTTCCCATCATCGCCAGCGGTGACGTCAGGCCCATTCGCTCGAGAATTCCGGCATAGATATCGAATTCGTTGCGGGCTTCGCCCTGCGGCGCGATTACCGCATCGCTGTACTGGATCCATGGCCGTGGCGCGTTGGCGGCCCACAGCTCGTTCAGGTCCGGACGCTCGAGGAAGCTTGTCGATGGCAGGATATAATGCGCCCAGCGGTTGGTCTCGGTCACATAGAGATCAAGCGAGACCATCAGCTCCAGCCCGCCCAGCGCCTGTTCAAGCCGGTCGCCGCGCGGATGGGAAAGCACCGGGTTGCCGGAATCGACGAACAGCGCGCGGACCTGGCCCTCGCCCGGCGTCGTGATCTCGTCGGCCAGCGAACCGCCTGGTGCGATGCCGATAATCAGCGGCAGATCACCGACGCGCGAGCGCTGCGATCCATAGGGGTTGGGATTCGCCTTGAAGAGTTCGATGGCGCCTTGCCCGAGAACCCATCCACCCTGCTGGCCGAGCCTGCCGGTGACCACGTTCAGCGCTTCGATCAGCAGGTTGGTCAGCGTCGAAAAGCTGCCGCGACCGGTGCCGAGCCGGGTGTAGCTGGCCGCCGTCCTGGCAGCAGTGAAACGGCGGGCCAGGTCCCGCGCGACTTCGGCATCGACCCCGCAAATGGCCGAAGCCTTTTCCGGATCGACGGCCATCACCGCATCGCGCAACTCCCGCCATCCGCCAGCCACGGCGTCCAGCGAGGCTTCGTCGAACAGCCCCTCCGCGAAGACTGTCTGCAACAGCATGGTGACCAGCCACACATCGGTATCCGGATTAACCGGCAGGTGCTCGTAGCGCGCCGCCGTCTCGGTCCGCCTCGGATCCACGACCACGATCCCGTCTCGCGCGGCGATCGCATCGAGCTTCTGCATGGCGCGCGGTTCGGAAATCAGCGACATGTGGGACACGGCCGGATTGCCGCCGATGATGATCAGGAAATCGCAGTTTTCCAGGTCCGGAAAACTGTAGCGGTAAGGATTGCCGAATGTGAGCTCCATCGCGAGGTTCTTCGCAGCCGTATCGACATGGAGCGAGTTGAACTTCCTGTCGCTCCCGAACGCTCGCAGAAACCCGGTGACATAGGCTGGATGGAGCGTCGCAAAGCTTGCCGGGTTTCCGAGGTAGGAGGCGACGCTGGCGCCGCCCGTTTCGGCGATGATAGCGCCAAGCCGTGCGGCTATGTCGTCGAGCGCCTCGTCCCAACCGACTCGTTCGAATTCACCGGGGCCGCCAGTGCGGCGCAGCGGATGCAGCATCCGGTCGGGATCGTGGACGATGTCGCCCATCCTCGCGCCCTTGACGCACAGGTGGCCCTCGGAAACGAGATGCTCGCGGTCCGGACCGACCTCGACGATACGCCCGCCCTTTACCTCGACGCGCAAACCGCACAGCGCTTCGCACAACCGGCAGAAGGTGATGTGGCTGCCGTCTTCGCCGGGAGCGGGCCTGGCGACTGGCTCATCCATGACGCATGCCGCCCCCATCGGCTTCTGCCGCCCAACCTCCGTCAACTGTTCCCAGCACCGCCTCGCTGCCGAGATGCCGCGCGGCGCCGTCGAGATTGATGTTCTCGCCGGTGAGATAGGCCGCGTCCGGGCCCATGACGAAGCCCACGGCGGCAGCGACGTCCTCTGGCGTTCCGACCCGGCCGAGCGGAATGGCTGCCCCAGTGCGTGCCTGCACTTCCTCGCTGGCTAGCGCGGTTTCCGTCGAGCGTGACAAGGTCAGCCCGGGAGATACCGCGTTGACGCGGATGCCGAAGCGTCCCCACTCATAGGCCATCTGCTGCATCAGCATGACGGCAGCGGCCTTGGCGGGCGGGTAGGCGTTCATGAAGGGCTGGACCTTCTCCGCCGAGCTGGAACCGATAAGGCAGATTGAGCCCTTGGTCTCGCGCAGCGCCGGCAGCGCCGCCTTGCCAAGCAGGAAGAAGGCGCGGCAATTGACGTTGAAGACGGTGTCCCAGTCCTCCAGTGACGTCCGCGCCAGCAGCCCGGCGATGACGCCCCCGGCATTATGGACCAGCCCGTCAAGGCCGCCGCAGAACTCCACCGCTTCGGCGACGAGCCGGGCAGGCACGTCCGGATCATTGAGGTCGCCCACGAGCGCCGTCGCTTCGGCGCCCATGTCGCGCAGTTCGGTGGCGACCTGGACAAGATCGTCCGAAGTTCCGGTCGCGGTGACAGCGATCTGCGCCCCCTCGCCGCGCGCTAGGGCATCGCTTGCAAGGCGCAGGCAGATCGAACGGCCAATGCCCCTGCTTCCTCCGGTCACCAGAAACTTGGCCATGGCCTCTCCTCGTCTTCCTCTCTTGGCGGCATGTGCAGGTTGACGCAAGACTTCCTCCCTGGTCGAGGAGTTTGTAGTATGCACCGGCTCGATTGACGGGCGGAGAGGCATTGGATGAACGGATCGGCTCAAACGGCGGGCGACCAGCTCATCGCGATCGCGAAGCAGGCGCTGCGGCGCGGGGCCGACTATCCGGCGATCGAATGGGAGGGACGCTGGATCGGCTGGGACGCGATGCATCGCACCGCCGATCAGGTCGGCAATCTGCTTGACGCCAGCGGCGTGCCGCGAGGCGCCCCGGTGGCGATGGTCCCGCGCAACCGTCCGGGCGCGGTCGCGGCGATGATCGGGCTGATCGCGCGCGGCCATTCGATCCGCATGATCCACGCCTACCAGTCCGGCGCAGGCGTGGCGCGCGATATCGTCCGGCTGAAGCCGGCAGCGCTGGTGACGACGGAAGAAGATCATTCCGAGGAAGTCTGCGGAATGCTGGCAAAGGAGGGGATCGCCGGGATCGTGCTTTCGGGCATGGACGCGAACCACCTTCCGGGATGCGCCGCATTCTCGGCCGATTTCGAAGCCTCGACCAGCCCGCGAATCGAAGTCCTCACCAGCGGCACGACCGGAAAACCGCGCCAGTTCACGCTGACCTTCGATCTCATCGCGCGCGACATGGTGGGCCAGAACGCCACCAATCACGACACCGGCGAGGATCTGCGCAACGAGCCTGCCGCCTTCCTGTTCTATCCTTTCGGCAATTTCTCGGGCCTCTATTCCAACCTTGCCTCTATTCTGCGCGGCATTCCGGCAGTGCTGGTCGATCGCTTCAGCCTTGAGGCCTGGCACGATTACGTGGTCCGGCACCGACCTGTCTGGGGCGGTCTGCCGCCGTCCGCGATCCAGGCGATCCTCGATGCGGGCATTCCGCCAGAGGATTTCGGCTCCATCCAGTTCTTCACCACCGGCGCGGCGCCGGTCGATCGGGCGGTCCACCGGGAATTCGAACGGCGCTACGCCAAGCCGCTGTTCTCGATCTACGGCGCCACCGAATTCGGCGGGCCGGTGACGATCATGACGCTCGACATGTGGAAGGAGTGGGGCGACGCCAAGTTCGGCTCGGTCGGCGTTCCCTGGCATGGCGCGAAGATCCGGATTGTCGACCCCGCCAGCGGCGAGGAACTGGCAACCGGAGAGGAAGGGCTGCTCGAAGTGGTGTCGCCCCGGATCGGACCCGAGTGGATCCGCACCTCCGATCTCGGCTGGATCGACGCCGACGGTTTCGTGTTCCTCAAGGGACGCGCCGACGATGCAATCATGCGCGGCGGCTTCAAGCTGCATCCTGGCGATATCGAACATGCGCTCTGCCTCCACGACGCGGTGAAGGAGGCAGGCGTTACCGCGGTACCCGACCGCAGGCTGGGCGAAGTGCCCGGCGCGGCCATCTGCCTTGTTCCCGGCAAGGACCGGCCCGGCACCGCCGAGCTCGAAGCGCATCTGCGCAAGCTGGTGAAGGCACCGGAAATCCCGGTGCATTGGCGCTTCGTCGGTGCCTTGCCGCGAACCGCGATGCTCAAGGTGGACAGGGTGGCGCTGAAAGCGCTGTTCGCAGACGCCGGCTGACCATCCGGTTCGACAAGTCGCGGCTCTAAGAGTAAGGGCGCGGCCATGCATTTTCTCGATCAGGCCAAGATCTATATCCGCTCGGGCGCGGGCGGGCCGGGTGCGGTCAGCTTCCGGCGCGAGAAATATGTCGAATATGGCGGCCCCGACGGCGGCGATGGCGGCAAGGGCGGCGATATCGTCTTCGAGGCCGTACCCAGCCTCAACACGCTGATCGACTTTCGCTATGCGCAGCATTTCAAGGCGCCGCGAGGCGGCCACGGCATGGGCAAGGACCGCACCGGAGCCTCTGCCAAGGACCTCGTCATCAAGGTGCCCGTCGGCACCCAGATCCTCGACGACGAGCGCGAGCACGTGCTCGCCGACCTCACCGAAGCCGGCCAGCGCATCACCATGCTCAAGGGCGGGCTCGGCGGGCGCGGCAACGCCAGCTACAAGACCGCGACCAACCGCGCGCCGCGCCAACACCAGCCGGGCGAACCTGCAGAGGAAATGTGGGTGTGGCTGCGGCTCAAGCTGCTTGCCGATACCGGGCTGGTCGGCCTGCCCAATGCCGGCAAATCGACCTTCATCAACACGGTGACCAATACGCGGGCCAAGGTCGGTGCCTATCCCTTCACCACGCTGCACCCGCAGCTGGGCGTGGTCCACCACAAGGGACGGGAATTCGTGCTCGCGGACATTCCCGGACTGATCGAGGGCGCGGCGGAAGGGGCTGGCATCGGCGATCGCTTCCTCGGCCATATCGAACGCTGCCGCGTGCTGATCCACCTCGTCGATATCTCGGGTGAAGATCCTGCCGAAGACATGCGGATCGTCGAGGACGAGCTCGCGGCCTATGGCGCGGGGCTCGACGAGAAGCCGCGGCTGGTCGCGCTCAACAAGATCGACCTGGCCGATGCCGAGCTGGCTGAAGCATTTGCCGCGGAACTGATCGCGGCGGGTGCCGAGAAAGTTTTCCCGATCTCGGGAGCGTCAGGCGAGGGCATCGACGCGCTGCTCGATGCGGTGATCGCCTTCCTTCCCGCCGCGACGTCGACCGAGCGGCCTGAAGGTGAGCGCGAGGAAGCCGATGACAAGCCCTGGTCGCCGCTCTAGAGCCTGTCAGCCATGACGATTGCCCACCTTTCCGACCTCGCCTCAAGGGAGGCTGCCCCCCGCCTTGTCATCAAGGTCGGCTCGTCGTTGCTGGTCGATGGCAATGGCGTGAGGCGCAAGTGGCTTGAGGGGCTCGTCGCCGAGATCGCCGAAGCCAGGGCGCGCGGCCAGGACGCGATCATCGTGTCGTCGGGCGCGATTGCGCTGGGCGCCGCCCGGCTGGGGCTCGACAAGGGCGGCAGGGGCAGTCTCGCCGATGCGCAGGCCGCTGCCGCGGTCGGCCAGATCGCGCTTTCGGGCCTGTGGGCGGAGCTGCTGGGCAGCCACGGCCTCAGCGCCGCGCAGATCCTGCTGACGCTCGAAGACCTCGAGGACCGGCGCCGCTATCTCAACGTCACCGCGACGCTCACCCGGCTGCTCGATGCCGGCGCGGTGCCGGTGATCAACGAGAACGACAGCGTCGCGACTCACGAAATCCGCTTCGGCGACAACGACCGGCTGGCCGCGCGCGTTGCCCAGGCCGCGCAGGCGAGCGCGGTGCTGCTGCTGTCGGACGTCGACGGGCTGTTCAACAAGGACCCGGCCAAGCCCGGAGCAAGCCTGATCCGCGAAGTCCGCCAGATGACGCCCGAAATTCATGCGATGGCCACCGGAGGGTCTGCATCCGGCATGGGTTCAGGCGGCATGACCTCCAAGCTGCAGGCGGCCGAGATCGCCGAGCTCGCCGGGATCGCGCTCGCCATCGTCAACGGCACGCATCAGCGGCCGATCACGCGGGCGCTGGAATCCGGCACCGGCACGCTGTTCCATCCGCGCCGCAAGGCCGGGGCCCGCAAGGCGTGGCTCGGTGGACGGCTGCATCTCAAGGGAACGCTGACGGTCGATGCCGGCGCGGCGGCGGCGCTCGGGCGCGGCAGCAGCCTGCTGGCGAAGGGCGTCACCGCGGTCGAAGGCAGCTTCAAGCGTGGCGATCCCGTGGCCATTGCCGATGCCGGCGGCAAGGTGCTCGCCCATGGCCTTAGCGAATACGATGCCGGCGAATGCGACGCTCTCAAGGGCAGGCACTCGAACGAGCATGAGGACATCCTTGGCTATGCTCCCCGCTCGGCAGTGGTCCATCGCGACCAGCTGGTCCTGAAATGAGGATCGCGCTTACCGGTGGCACGGGCTTTGTCGGCAGCACCCTGATCGACCAGGCGCTTACGACGGGAAGCGAGGTTTCCGCGCTGGTCCGCCGTGACCAGGAGGAGCGCGCTGACGTCGACTGGGTTGGCGGCGACCTTGGCGACAAGGAAGCGCTGCGCCAGCTCGTTGCTGGAACCGATCTGGTCATCCATGTCGCCGGACTGGTGAAGGCCCCTGACAAGGCGGCGTTCGAGCAGGGCAATGTCACCGGAACTCTGAACCTGATAGAGGCGGCGCGCGCGGCGGGACCGGACCGGTTCATCTTCGTATCCTCCCTGACCGCCCGGGAGCCCGAGGTTTCAGCCTATGGCGCATCCAAGGCCCAGGCGGAAAGGCTGGTCAAGGCGAGCGGGCTGGACTGGACGATCGTGCGCCCGCCGGCGGTCTACGGCCCGCGCGACACCGAGATGTTCGACCTGTTCCGCGCCGCAAAGTGGGGATTCGTACCGACACCGAAGCAAGGGAGGACATCGCTCATCCATGTCGACGACCTCGTCCGGCTGCTGCTGGCGATGCCGGGAGGGGGCGAAGGCATAACCAGCCAGACGTTCGAACCCGACGACGGCGTGGTCCAGGGCTGGGACCACCACAATCTGGCGCTCGCCATCGGTCAGGCGCTCGGCAAGCGGCCGAGCGTGCTCGGCCTCTCGCGCAAGACCATTGAGCGGGCGGCAAGGATCGATGGCCTGCTGCGCCGGGGCAAGGCCAGGCTGACGCTCGACCGGGCCGCCTATTTCAGCCACCCGGACTGGGTGGTCAGCGAGGAAAACCGCCCGCCTGCCGGCATCTGGCAGCCTGAGATCGAAACGAGAAGCGGGCTTGCCGCAACCGCCGAATGGTACCGCGCCCAGGGGTGGCTGTAGAATCGGTTTCGAGCCTGTCACAGGCTCCGAGGTTGACACTGACGAGGGCGCGAAACTCTGTCACCTTGTGGCCTTTGGATGGCCGTAAATCCTCCATATCATACTGAATATAGGTTATTTAATTCGATATCCTTGCAAGGTGACACATTCCCACGATGTGACCTTTTGTTTCCGGTATTTGAAGGGTGTCACCTTGTCGCAGCCGCAACGTGCCGGGCGCTTCATACCCCATGTGCACGCTGTAGGAAAATCTGGAGCGCCGGGAATCAGTTCTGTTTCGCCATCCCCGCAAGCGCCGGCCAGGCCTGACCGGGATGCAACAGACTATCCGCTACATCACCACCGCCGAGCCGAGGTCATAGCCCTCGCGCATGATGATATCGACGCCGTGGACATTGCACAACGCCCCCATGCCGAGCAGCGCGCGGTCCTCGTCGCTGAGGCGCGCCTTGGTCTCGTCGGACAGCAGCACCTCCCAGTTGACCTGCGGGCGCAGGAAATCGCGGTTGTAGAGCGCGAACAGCAATGCGCGGCGCTCGTTTGCGGTCGTGTTGATGCCGGAGGTATGCCAGACCCGGCCTTCCAGCACGATCGCCGAGCCCGCGGGCGCCTCCAGCACCTTGAGCCGGGCTTCGCTATCGGCAGGCACTTCGTCGCGGGTACGGATACGGTGGCTGCCGGGAATGTAAAGCGTGCCGCCGTTCTCCGGCGTGACATGATCGAGGCACCAGATCACGTTGAGCATCCAGGTGTCGTTCCATGGCGCGGGCGAGCACAGCGCCTGATCGGAATGGATGTTCATCGAGGCAGAGCCCGGCGTCGTCATGTTAGCGGTGAAATTGGAGACGAACATCGTCTCGCCCAGCAGTGCGCGGGCGACGGCAAGCGCGGTGGGATCGCGCAGCAGTTCCATGAATACCGCATCCATGTCGGGCAGGTTGTTGACCCTGATGTTGCGGTCGTTGGGATCGAGCCGGGGATCGAAGATGACGAGGCCGCGCCGCTCCATCTCGTCGATCGCGGTATCGAAGGCCTTGCGGGTGCGCGCGAGTCGATCGCCCGACAGCAGGCCGGGAACGATGCTGAGGCCGGTTTCCGCCACCTCGTCGAGGATGGTTGCCACATCCTTGATCATGCTCCCTCTCCCGTTCAGGCCGGCTCAAAGGTGATCGGCAACCCGCGGATGCCCCAGACACCCGGGAAGGGGCGCCAGCCCAGCGGCCCTGTCGATTTCGGCTTGGTGATGCGCTGCGCCATCTGGTGCAGCCCCTCGGCGATCTGCGCCTTGGCGATATACTGCCCCAGGCACATATGCGGGCCGAGTGCGAAACCGACGTGGCGGTTGTCGCGGTTGCGGTCGGGATCGAACGTGTCAGGGTTTGCGTTCGACGCAGGATCCCGGGCGATCACCGACCACGGGAACCACAGCATGGTGCCGGCGGGAATGCGCACGTCACGATAGGTGACGTCCCGGGTCAGCCCCCGGCTGGTGTTGGTGGGCCCGTGGATACGCATGGTTTCCTCGAACACGCGGGTGCACAGGTCCGGGTCGCTGGCCATGCGCTCGTAAATCTCGGGCTGGTCGACGAGTTCGTACATCGCCAGCGTCAGCACGTTCTTCGAAGTGTCGTAGCCGGCAGTGAACAGGAAGATGAGGAGGTCGGCGATCTCGCGCCTGCTCATGCCGCCATCCTTCTTCGCCTGGAACAGAAGGTCGAGCAGGTCTGCCTCGTCGCCTGGCTGCCAGGTCGCCTCGCGCCCGGTGATCAGATCCTGCGAGAAAGCCTCCAGCTCGAGAATCGCCTCCTCAAGCTTCGGGGTGAGCTCCGGCAACATCGAGACGCTAAGCCCCATCGTCTCCATCGCCGAACGCAGCCCCGGAATAGCCTCTGGCGGCGCGCCGACCAGCCTGCACATCACCGTGATCGGGAAATGCGAGGCGAAGTCCTCGAAGTCGAATGCGCCCTTCGGCGCCCATTCCTCGAGCAGTTCGGCGATCACCTCCCGCATCAGTTCGCGGTGCTGGTTGGCGCGGCGCGGGGTGAAGGCGGGCGCGAGGATGTCGCGCATGCGCTTGTGGTCCGCCCCTTCCTTGCTGAGGATGTGTTCCTGCTGGAACCGGCCCCAGAACGTCCCTTGCGCTCCCATCAGCTCGACGATCTCGTCGAAGGTCATGCGGATCGCATCGTCCATGGCGATGATGTCGCGCACCGCCTGGTAATTGGTGATGACCGGGCCGAAGTTCGAATTGGCGAGCCAGGGGTGTTGTTCACGCGCCTTGGCGAATTGCGTGCCGGGATCGGCCGCGAACCAGGGCTCTTCCATCGCCAACCAGGGCAGGTCGAGTTCGGAAATATCTTGCATTGCCGTCACCGTTCCTCTCCCCTGCGATGATCGGCGATCAGGCGGCATGCTGCAACGGAAAATCGCCAGTTGGTTGAGGACTGGGCTTGTCTGGAGAGGAATCATGGACTTCGAGGAACTCGCGAGCGGTTATTGCTTCCTCGAAGGGCCGCGCGTCGTGGGCGACGACATCTGGTTCACCGATATCCTGCTGGGCGGCATCTACCGCCGCTCGCCGGATGGTAGGATCGACTGCTTCCTGCCCGGGCGCACGCACAGCGGCGGCATCTGCGCGAACCACGACGGGCGGATCGTCAGCGGCGGTCAGGACGGGATCATATGGCTGGATCCGGCTGCGGGCGAGACCGGAACGATCCTCGCCGAAATTCCCGGCGCGACGTTCCTCGGCGCGAACGATTTCATCCCCGACGACAGGGGCGGGCTCTATTTCGGCACTTTCGCGAGCGGCGGCGGATACGACAAGCAGGAGCCCATCCCCTGCGCGATCTGGCATATCGATCCGGGAGGCAAGGTAACCTTGCAGGACGAAGGCCTGAGAATCTGCAACGGCATGGGGCTGAGCCCGGACGGACGGCAGTTCTACCATAACGAAAGCCTGGTCGGGATATTCGTCTACGATGTCGCCGAGGACGGCAGCCTTGGCCCCAAGCGGCTGTTCAATGAACGCACCGACGGCGATGGACTCGCGGTCGATGCCGCGGGCGGGGTGTGGGCAGCCTGCTTCGATTCCGGGGCGATCGTACGCCACCTGCCGGACGGGAGCGCGGACCGGGTGGTGCCCCTGCCCGAACCGCATCATGTCATCGCCAGCCTGTGCTTTGGCGGCCCGGACTGGCGCGACCTCTATGTCGCGACGGCGGGAAGCGACGGCGTCAATGCGATGATGCGCGGCGAGCTGCCGGCGAGGGAAGCGAGCCTGTTCAGGGCGCGCTCGGACATTCCGGGAAGACCGGTGGCTGAGACCCGATTCCGGACGGATTAGCCCGCTGCGTCGAGCTCGTTGAAGACCTGCTCGGCCAGCATCACAGCCGTGTTGGCAGACGGCCAGCCGGCATAGAAGGCGAGGTGCGTGATCATCTCGATCAGCTCGTCGCGGGTTACTCCGTTCTCGATCGCCTTCTTCATGTGAAACGGCAGTTCGTTGGGCCGGCTGAGCACGATCAGCGTCGTCACTGTCAGCATCGAACGGTCGCGTTTCGACAGGCCGGGGCGTTCCCAGACATCGCCGAACAGCACTTCATCGGTTATCTCGGCGAGCTTGGGGGCGATATGCCCGAAGGCATCGCGGGCTCCTGTCGGCTTGTCAGTCACGGCATTCTCTCCTGAAGCAGTTATGCGCCGACAGTCGCATTGAATGGCCTGACTGCCAAGGTCGCTCAGAACACCGGATCGTAACCGGGAGGCAGCTCGTCATCGCCGCTGTCAGGCGTATGGATGCCGCATTCGACCTTGTCCCAGCCACGCCAGCGGCCCGAGCGGGGGTCTTCGCCTTCCGCCACCTTGCTGGTGCAGGGCGAGCAGCCGATCGACGGATATCCCTTTGCCACCAGCGGGTGCGGCGGCAACCCTTGCTCTTCCATATAGGCGGCGAGCATCTCGGGCGCCCAGTCGATCAGCGGGTTGATCTTGAGACGGCCGATGGCGTCGCTGGTGTCGATCTCGAAACGCGGCAGGTTCTTGCGGGTTTCGGCCTGAAACGCCTTGCGGCCCGTAATCGAAGCGTCGAAGCCCGCGAGTTCGGCGGCCAGCGGCAGAACCTTGCGGATATCGCAACAGCCGTCTGGATCGTAGGACCAGCGCAGGCCGCTCTCGTCCTTGTCGGCGACGGCAGCAGGCTCGGGCGTCAGGTTGCGCACATCCCTAAGGCCAAGGCGCTCCGTCAGCAGATCGCGATAGGCCAGCGTTTCGGGGAAATGCTTGCCGGTTTCGAGGAACAGCACGGGAATCGCGGAGTCCACGCTGGCGACCAGATGGAGCAGCACCGAACTTTCGGCGCCGAAGCTCGAAACCACCGCGACATTGCCTGCCTCGCGCTTGCCGAGCAAGCCCGCCAGCATCTCCTGCGTACCGGCACCCCCGTACGCGCGCTGGAGGCGCTCGGCGTCCTCCATCGTAAAGCGCGGGGTGGTGTCGATACGGTCGGGGGTGCGGTCGGCTTCAGCCATGGCGCTTGGCCCAGATTGCCTGGCGCCCGTCACCTGTCGCCTGATAGACATCCGCCCAGCGGTCGAAAGCGGCCTCGGCATCGGCGGCATTGAGCGGGCGGTCCGGCGCGAAGGCGTCGAAGCCACAGCGGCGCATATGGTTGAGCTGGTCGATCAGAACGTCGCCGACGGCGCGCAGCTCGCCCTGATAGCCGGCCTCGCGCAGGATGCGCGCCGCCGAATAGCCGCGCCCGTCGGTATAGGCCGGGAAATTGACCTCGACGAGCCTGATGCGGTCAAGGAACGGCAGCAGGTCGCGCGCGTCGTCGCCGGGTTCCAGCCGGACGGCGGCGGCGTTCGACTGGTCGCCGAAGCTGTCGACCGTGATGGCCGGATCGGCCACGGCTTCGTCGTCGCGGAAGCGGAACTGGGGCTCACCCATAGAGCGCCTCCTTGAACGGTTCGATGCCGATGCGGCGGTAGGTGTCGAGGA
>CAYPFE010000011.1:3468-18038 GCA_964409895.1 uncultured Novosphingobium sp. | reverse complement strand
CGCACCAGCGACAAGACCTATGTGCTCGGGCCTGCGCTAGCTGCGATTGGACGGACGGCGGCGGAACATTTCTCGCCGCTGCAGATCGCACAGCCGGAGATGCGACGGCTTGCCGACGATTTCGACGTGGTGTGCGGCGCCTATTTCCTCGAAGGCGACATCATGCACCTACGCGACCGCGCGGCGTCTGCCAGCCACGTCGGCTATCCCGTGCCGCTCGGCACCCGTATGGCCCTGCATTGGACGCAGGCCATCGCGTTCTTCGCGAGGGCGCAGAAGGAAGGCGACGCCTGGGTCTCGCGCACCGGCCTGGGGGACGCCTCCGAGCAGTCTGCTCTGATGGGGCAAGGCATGGAGTTCGTGCGCCAGTACGGTTTCGTCCCGCTCGTCCGCAAGCCGGGTGCGAGCCTGCCGTTGACGGGCAATCCGGATAATTTCGTCCCGCCCCAGGGAGACGATATCCCTGTCACGCCTCAGCTGGAGTTCGCCGCTGATACCGCCTATCCGCTGGCCGCGATCATGGCGCCGGTGTTCGACGCCAGGGGCAAGGTGCCGTTTGCCCTGGTGATGGCCGGGTTCCGAACAGCTCTGACAGGCGCGCAGGTGCTGGAGGCAGGCGGCCAGCTAAGCGAAGCCTGCGGACGCATCTCGGCCTTCATATCGGGCCGTGTGGCGGAGCCATTGGTCTATTGATCCTTCGCTGATGGCCGACCGGTCTTGACCCGCCCAGGCAGCTGCCCTAATCATAAATCGAAAACTAATTCACTATATCGAATTTATCTAACGGATACTGCGGGAGAAGACATCATGTCCGACGTGATCGTTGCGCCATCGACGCGCGACCTTGATGAGCTTGCGCGTGACCTCGAAGCCTGGCTGGCCACCCGGCTCGAAGGTGCCAGCGATATCCGCGTCGACGACCTTGCCTATCCACGCGGCGCTGGCCAGTCGCACGAGACGATCCTGTTCGAAGCGCATTGGAACGAAGGCGGCAAGGATCGCCACCAGGGCATGGTAGTGCGGATCAAGCCGTCCGCCTTCACCGTCTTCGTCGATACCCTGTTCGAAGAGCAGTACAAGGTGATGCAGGTGCTGCATGACGGCGGTTACGTTCGTGTAGCGAAGCCGCTGTTCTTCGAGGAGGACGGAGGCTTTCTTGGCAATCCCTTCTTCGTCATCGAGCGTATGCATGGCCGCGTGCCGGTCAGTCACCCGCCTTATGCCAAGGAAGGATGGCTCTCGCAGGCCACGCCCGAACAGTGCCGGACCCTGTGGAAAAACGCCGTCGACCAGCTCGCCGGTGTGCAAAGCGTGCCGCTCGACAAGGTCCAGTTCCTGAAAGGCCCGCCGGGCGCGGAAAGCGGACTGGCGCAGGAGTTCGACAAATACACCCGCTTCGGCGACTGGATCAAGGAGCATGTGCCGAGCCCGGCGATCACCAGGGCGCTGGAGCGGTTGAAGTCGCTCTGGCCGAAGAATCAACCGGAGGGTCTGGTATGGGGCGATGCGCGTATTGGCAACATGATGTTCGATGAGGACATGAATGTCGTGTGCGTGATGGACTGGGAGCAACCCTCGCTCGGCGGCGCGCTCAACGATCTCGCCTGGTTCTGCGTGCTCTCCGATACCATGCATGGACCCAACTCGCAGATGGGACGGCATCTCGAAGGCATGGGCAGCCGCGAGGAGACCATTGAACGCTGGGAACGCCTCACCGGCAAGTCCGCCGCCGATCTCGAATGGGGATTTCACCCATTTCAAGATGACCTGCACCGGCATGCGCATGGGCCACTGGCGCGGAAGCAAGATGTTCGACGAAGAGCAGATCGCCCAAAGGCTCAAGGTCGATTGAATCGCCGGGCAACACGCGATAGGCGGGTGCTTGCCGATGCAGGGACCCAGCCAGTATCCTGCGCTGGCTTTGGGAGACGTGATTGCCATGAATGAAGAAAGCCCCGTTGCAGAGGAAATCAAGGCGGCCAGGACCTTTCCGCAACTCATCCGCGCCGCGGCCGTTGTCTATGGCGACAAACCCGCCATCACCCTGGCGGACGAAGGCGTCGAACCCGAGACGCTGAGTTTTGCGGAGCTTGACCGCAGGTCCGCCGATCTGGCGCGTGGGCTGATCGCGCGCGGGGCCGGCAAGGGCTCGCGGATCGGCTTCATTTCGGGCAACGGCCCGAACTTCGCGCTGATGCTCGCCGCGATCGCACGAACCGGCGCGGTAGCGATCCCGATCTCCACGCTGATCATCGGCAACGAGCTGGTGCGCGTGCTTCGCCAGGCTGACCTGCATGGGCTCATCCTGCAGCGTACCTTCCTCGGCAAGGATTACGTCCAGCGCGCCTGCGACGCACTTCCGGAGCTGCTTGAGACCAACGATCCGGAGTTGCGCATTGGCAAGGTGCCCTATTTGCGCTGGATCGCTACGACAGGCGAGGACTTGCCGCCGACGATCCATGACCTGTCCTGGATTTCCGATGCCGCCGCCAGCGTCAGCGAAGATCTGCTTCTGGAGATGGAGTCCGAAATTCACACCACCGACCAGATGATCGAGATCTACACATCGGGCTCGATGGCGCTGCCCAAGGGGGTCAAGCACAACCACGGCCCGGTGCTGTTCCGTGCGCATTACCTGCGGCGGATGAGCGGCATTCCCGAAGGCAAGGAATCTGCGGCGATCCTGCCGATGTTCTGGATCGGCGGGCTGATGATGTACCTGATGCCCAACTGGACGGCAGGCGCGCATACGCTGTGCGGCGAGAAGACGCTGGTCAACTCGCGCACGGCGATGGGAAGCATTCTCTCCGACGAAGATCTCGCGGCGATGTCGGCGGCGCCGCAGCCGTGGTGGGGCCTCGGCATGAGCGAGACGCTCGGGCCCTATTCCTACGGCAATGAATTCCGAGCCAAGGGCTGGCCGGCCTGCGCGCCGATGGACAATTTCGCTGAACGTTATGATATTCGCATCGCCGACGAGAACGACGAGCCGGTCGGCGACGGCGAGATTGGCGAGATGCAGGTGCGCGGCTATGCGGTGACGCCCGCGCTCCACAAGATCGAACGTGACGAATACTGGACCAAGGACGGCTATTACCACACCGGCGACATGTGCCTGGTCGAAGGCACGCGCGTCCATTTCGTCAACCGCGGCGGCGACATGATCAAGACCGCCAGCTCCAACGTCTCTCCTGCCGAGGTTGAGATCGAGATGCAGACTCTGGAGCCGATCCACAACGCCTATGTCGTCGGTCTGCCAGACAAGGAGCGTGGACAGATCGTCGTAGCGGCGGTGGTCGCGCGCGACGGGCACACGCTCAACTTCGCCGAGATCGAGGCGGAGCTGAGGAAGCGCATGTCGAGCTACAAGGTCCCGCGCTTCTACGTCGAGATCGAGCGCGACGAAGTGCCGATGCTGCACTCCAACAAGGTCTCCAAGCGGCTGGTCGAGAAATTGGTGGCTGAGAGGCTGGGCAGGGAAGCGCCCTGAAGACTTAGTTTCTAAATTCACGCCCCAGTCTGTCCGAGGTGTGGGACGGTGAAAACAGGATTTGTGAATGACCTGGAATACCATTCTGTTCGAAAAGCGCGGGCATAGTGCCTGCATCACGCTAAACCGTCCCAAGACGCTCAATTCGATCTCTATCGAGATGATGAAGGAACTCGAAGTCGCCTACCGCGAGGTCGAGGACGACGACGACATCTGGACACTGATCGTCACCGGGGCCGGCTCCAAGGCGCTGTGCACCGGCGCCGACATGGCGGTGTTCGAGAAGACCTTCAAGGACGACCATCCAAGCGGCGTTGACCTGTGGGGTGAGCCGTTCCTCTCCAAGCTAAGGCATTGGGATGTGCCGCAGGAAGCGACCCCGCCATATCTGAACATGACCAAGCCGATCATCTGCGCGGTCAACGGCATTGCCTGCGGAGCGGGGCTGGACCTCGTCACCACCTGCGACATCGCGATCGCGGCCGATCACGCCACCTTCTTCGACCCGCATGTCTCGATCGGTGTCGTTTCTGGCCGCGAGATGGTGCGCATGGCGCGGGTGCTGCCGCTCAACGTGACGATGCGTATGGCGCTGATGGGCAAGCATGAGCAGATGAGCGCCGAGCGCGCCTACCAGCTCGGCCTGATTACCGAAGTGGTGCCATCCGAACAGCTGATGGAGAGGGCCTGGGAGATCGCCAAAGTCGTCAATTCCAATGCCCCGCTGGCCGTTCGCGGCACTCGCATGGCGATCTGCAAGGGGCTGTCGCTGCCGATCACCGAGGCGGAGCTGCTTGCCGAAAGCTACCGCGTGCGATGCGCCAGGAGCGACGATGCCAACGAGGGGCCAACCGCCTTCATCGAGAAGCGCCCGCCTGATTGGAAGGTCGGCTGAGGGCGTAGCGGTGACCGGGGTCCTCGAAGGAATCCGTGTCCTCGATTTCGGGCGCTTCATCGCAGCACCCTGGTGCAGCGCGATGCTTGCCGACATGGGCGCGGATGTCATCCGCATCGAGAAGCGCGAAGGCGGGGAGGACCGTTTCGTCCAGCCCGCAGTGCCGGGCGGGGTCGGTGCGGGCTATCTCCAGTTCAACCGCAACAAGCGGGCGATGACGCTCGACACGACGACCGACGAAGGCAAGCAGATCGCCGCGAAGCTGATCGCCACAGCCGATGTCGTCGTCGCCAACATGCCGGACCAGGCGATGCGAGCCAACGGACTCGACTATGAAAGCCTCAAGGCGATCAGGCCCGACATTATCCTCGCCAGCGCGACCGCCTATGGCAGGGGCGGACCATACAGCAACCGCGTGGGTTTCGACGGGATCGGGCAGGTGATGTCCGGCGCGGTGTTCCGCACTGGCGCGCCGGACCAGCCCTACCGCACTTCGGTGCCCTATATCGACCATTCCTCGGCGATGATGCTTGCCATCGGCGTGATGATGGCGCTCTACCACCGCCAGGCAACGGGCGAGGGGCAGGAGGTGGAAGGCGCGCTGCTGCCGGTCGCACTATCCATCGCCAATGCGCTGATCATAGAAGAGACCATGGCCGGGCGCAGCCGCGAAAGGATCGGCAACGCAGGCATGGCGATCGCGCCTTGCGACCTGTTCCGGATGACGGATGGCTGGATCCTCGTTCAGGTAACCGGCCAGCCGATGTTCAGGCGCTGGTGCCGCCTTGTCGGCGAGGAAGGCTGGATCGAGGACTCGCGTTTCGCCAGCGACGACCTTCGCGCCGATCAGGGCGACCTGCTTAACGAGAAGATGCAGGAGTGGTGCGACGGCAGGACCATTGCCGATGCCTGCGCGGCGCTGGACGAGGCCCGCATTCCCGCATCGCCTATGCTTTCCCCGAAAGAAGCCGCCGAGGACGAGCACGTGAAGGCAATGGGCTTCTTCAAGGACATGGATTACCCCGGCTTGCCGCGCCCCGCACCGGTGATCGAAACCCCATTCCGCCTGTCCGCCACGCCCGGTACGATCCACAGCCGCGCACCCCAACTAGGCGAACACACCGACGCGCTCATGGCGCAGCTGGGTTACTCGCTGGACGAAATCACCGGTTTCCGCGAGCGCGGGATCATTTGACGGATACGCCGTCCATTTGCAGGTTGGGCTGTGCCTTATGGTGCAGCTCCAGCATGGAATCGCCAAGCGTTTCGAGTGTCCACGGCAATTCCGTCTCGATCATCGGGCCACGACGCCACCCCTCGGCGACATAGATGCGGTCTCCACGCAAATCATAGACCCGGCCCGTCACGTCACGTGAGGCATCGCTGACAAGCCAGGCGACGGCTGGCGCGATGGTCGCCGGATTGTAGCGGTCGAACTTGCCGGCCTTACGGTGTTCGTCAGGGATGAGGTGTTCGCTCATGCTGGTGGCCGCCGCTGGCGCGACCGCGTTTACACGGATGCCATAGCGCGCCAGTTCCACCGAGGCGGTGATGGTCAGGTTGGTCACGCCCGCCTTGGCCGCGCCGTAGTTGGTCTGTCCGACATTGCGATAGACGCCCGCCGCCGATGTTGTGTTGACGATGGCGGCACTGATAGGCCCCTGCTTTGCCTGCTCGCGCCAATAGCGCGCTGCTGCCTGCAGCGGCAGGAAGGTCCCTCGCAGGTTGACGCGCACGGCTTCGTCCCATTCCTCCTCGGTCATGTTGACGAGCATGCGGTCGCGCACGATCCCGGCGTTGTTGATGAGCGCGTCGAGGAGGCCAAAGCGATCGACGGCTTTACTGACCAACCCACTGGCGACAGCTCCATCGGCGACATCGCCGATGCACGCGATGGCCGTTCCGCCTGCTTCGCAGATTTCCTCTGTCACTGCCTCGCCAGCGTCCCTTGAGCGGTTGTTGACGACGACAGCAGCGCCACGACTGGCGCATTCCAGCGCGAGCGCCCGGCCAATCCCACGCCCGGCGCCGGTGACGATGATGACCTTTCCTTCGAGTTGCCTTGCCATGGCCCGCTTTCACCTTCCTTGTCCTAACGCGATGCGACACACGACCGGCACATCAGCATACCGATTGACAGCGCTTGTGCTGCCGCTTCAAGAGCGGATCGGCCAATGATCCCCAGCGGCGCTCGCGCCCCAGCGGAGTGAATGATGCAGCTCGACCCATCCGAAGACCAGGTCATGATGACAGACATGTTCGCGCGTTTCCTCGATGCCGAAAGCAGCATCGCGCGGGTGCGGGCGGCGATCGACACGTCGGGTTTCGATGCGACGCTTTGGCGAGGGCTTGCCGAACAGGGCGCATTGCTGATCCGTGTGCCGGAGGAGGCCGGTGGTCTTGGCCTCGGTATTTTCGATGCGGCGCTGCTGATGGAAGAGGCAGGACGCACGCTGGTCTCGGGGCCGCTGACAGAAGCGATTGTTGCCGCGCGGTTGCTGGCCGAGCTTGACCCGGCAGATGCTACCGGGCAGCGCGATGCCCTAGCGAGCGGCGAAGCAGTGGTGACGCTGGCGCTTCACGATGCGGCGGCACAGCCCGTCCAATTGGTCGCGGGCGGGGCGGTGGCCGATGCGGTGATCGCGCGCGACGGAGATGCGGTGGTGCTGGTCCGCCCGGCTGCTCCCGGCGGGGAAAGGACGGTCGCCTCGACGCCGATAGGGCGGATCGACCTGTCGCAAGGCGAGCGAACTGTGCTGGCACAGGGTGTCGGTGCGGTGGCTGCCCATGCCGGTGCGGTGGAGGAGTGGAAGCTGCTGATCGCGGCTGCGCTTGGCGGACTGTCGAAGGAATCGATCCGTATTGCGGCGCAATACGCCTGCGAACGTATCCAGTTCGACAAGCCGATCGGCAGCTATCAGGCGGTCTCCCACCCGCTCGCCGATGCCGCCGTCGATGTCGACGCCGGGCGGCTGATGGTCTGGCGGGCAATTCGCGCGGTGGTGGATGGCGATGCAGACGCCGGCGAGCGGATTTCCATCGCCGCATGGTGGGCGGGCATGGCCTCGGAAAAGGCCGTGGCGCGAGGGCTGCACACCTTCGGTGGCTACGGGCTGACGCTGGAATACGACATTCACCTGTTCAACCTGCGCTCGCGCAGCCTGTTGCTGGTGCTTGGCGATCCCGAGCTGCTGCTCGATGAGGCGGCAGAGCGGCGTTACGGCAAGGCGAACACTAGCCTTCCCGACGCTGGCGAGATGTCCGTCGAATTCAACCTGGGCGATCAGGCGGAGGCGCTCGCCGGTGAAACGCGCGCCTTCTTCGAAGGCCTGGCACCGGAAGTGCGCGCGAAGGCGCATTATTCCTATGACGGCCATATTCCGGAAGTTCACAGGCAGCTGGCGCAAGCCGGACTGCTCTTGCCCAACTGGCCCGAACGGCTCGGGGGCAGGGGCGTCAGCGCTTATGAATGGCGCGCAGCACACCGCGTCTGGGAGGAATACGACTGGACCACTCACGCGCGCGGCACCGTCAATATCATCGGGTTGATGATCGACCGCTTCGGAACCGATCAGTGCAAGGAGGATATCCTCGCACCCATCATCAGTGGCGAGATCATCTGCGCGCTTGGCTACAGCGAGCCGGGCTCGGGCTCCGACGTCTTTGCCGCCAAGACCCGCGCGACGCAGCAGGCGGATGGAAGCTGGCGGATCGACGGGCAGAAGATGTTCACCAGTGGGGCCGAGCATTCCGACTACGTCATCCTGCTCGCCCGCACCGATCCCGATGCTGCCAAGCACAAGGGCATCACCGTATTCATGGTCCCGCTCAAGGCCGAGGGCGTTACCATTCAGGAAGTCCAGACCTTCCAGGAGGAACGCACCAACGTCACCTTCTACGACAATGTCGAGGTGCCGGACGCCTATCGGCTCGGTGAGGTCAACGGCGGTCTGGCGGTGATGGCGCTGGCGCTGGAGATCGAGCAGGGCATGACCTTCGCACCCTATCACGAGAAGCTGCTGCATTGCGCCGAACGACTGCTCGCGCGCAGCGAGCGCAATGGCAGGCCGGCGATGGAAGACCCGGCGGTGCGCCGCCGCCTGACGCGGACTCACGCCAACCTCGTCGCCACCGAATGCCTGCATAACCGCATTCTCTGGGTCACCGAAGAAGGAAAGCCCAACTACGCCTATGGGCCCTCGGTCAAGATGTTCTCATCCGAGAGTTTCCGCGCCGACAGCTTCGACCTGCTGAACCTGACCGCGCCGGAATCACTGGCCTTCGCGGACGAGGACGCGGCCTATATCAACCTCAGCTACCGCCATTCGCAGATCACCACTGTCTACGGCGGCACCAGCGAGGTTCAGCGCAGTCAGGTGGCGGAGCGGCAGCTGGGCTTGCCGCGGACACGCTAAAACTGCGTTCCCCCATCCACATTGATCGTCGCACCGGTCAGGTATGGCGCGCGGGCGGACAGCAGGAAGGCAAACAGGTCGGCGATCTCGCTGGTGAGTCCGACGCGGCCCAATGCCACGTCCATCTTCCAGCCTTCCTTCATCGCCTTGTTGACCGCTTCCAGCGGCGGCAGATCGTATTGCTTCGCCGCCATCTGCGCGACCGCGCTCGAGCCATCATCGCTGACGGTAAAGCCGGGGCAGATGGTGTTGGCGCGAAGGCCCTGTCCGCCATAGGTCAGCGCGATGTTCTTGGTGATCGCCTCCACCGCGCTTTTCATCGAGGCATAGCCGAGCAGCGGCGGCTTCATCGCGCGTATCGAATAGGCGGCACAATTGACGATCGAGCCACCACCTGCGGCAAGTATGTACGGAATGGCGGCGCGGCAGGCGCGTACGGTCATCATCACATGGACCTGGAAATAGTCCTCCCATGTGTCATCGTCCAATTCCAGGATCGACTTGCGGGTCTGCATCGTGCCGGCGGTCACAGCGAGGCCATTGAGCCCGCCGAAATCGGCAGCCGCCTGGTCTATCGCCGCCTCGACCGAGCCGCGTTGGGTGCCGTCTCCTTCGATCATCCGGACATCGGCGCCGGTCGCTGTCGCAATTTCCTTCGCCAACGGTTCGCCGCGCTCGGCAGACCGGCCAATGATGGCGACCTTCGCGCCTTCCTCGGCAAGCAGCCTTGCCGTCGCCAGCCCCATCCCGCTGACGCCGCCGACCAGTGCGAACGCCTTGTCCTTGATGCCCAGATCCATGCTGCGGTCTCTCCCTCAGGTGTTGCACCTCAATGCCGCAGAGGTGCCATTCTTGCAAATAGCGATGGTGCTGATAGAGCGTTCCCCGCTGCTAGCTGACAACTTTCCCCTTCGAGCGAGGAACGATGGACGCCGATACCTTTGCCATGCTCCGGGAAACGGTGCGCCGTTTCGTTGACGAGCGGCTGATCCCCAACGAGGACAGGGTCGAGGAAGAGGATGCGGTTCCTCAAGAAATCATCGATGAAATGCGTGACCTCGGCCTGTTCGGCCTGACAGTCCCGGAACAATATGGCGGGCTTGGTCTGACTTCTGGCGAAGAAATTCAGGTCATCTACGAACTGGGCCGCACCAGCTTTGCCTATCGATCGGTTATCGGAACCACGGTCGGCATCGGCAGCCAGGGTATCGTCATGGACGGCACCGAGGAACAGAAGGCGGAATGGCTGCCCCGGCTCGCCGAGGGCATGTTCGCGAGCTTTGCGCTGACGGAACCGGAGGCCGGTTCCGACGCCGGATCGGTCAGGACGAGCGCTATCCTCGAAGGCGACATGTACCGCGTCAACGGCACCAAACGCTACATCACCAACGCGCCGCGCGCGGGCATGTTCACGCTGATGGCGCGCACCCAGCCGGACGTGAAGGGCGCTGCTGGCGTCACTGCATTCATCCTGCCAGCCGACACACCGGGAATCAGCTTCGGCAAGATCGACAAGAAGATGGGGCAGAAGGGCACGGTCACCTGCGACGTCATCCTCGACGATGTGATGATACCGGCGGCCAACGTCATTGGCGGCGTGCCCGAGCGCGGTTTCAAGACGGCGATGAAAGTGCTCGACCGGGGCCGCATACACCTCTCAGCTCTGTCGAGCGGCATGTGCCAGCGGCTTGTTCAGGAAAGTGTCGATTATGCCGTGAATCGTAAGCAGTTCGGCGAAGCGATCGGCGCCTTCCAGCTGGTGCAAGGGATGATCGCCGACAGCCGCACGGAGGCCTACGCGGCATGGCTGATGACGCAGGATGTCGCACGACGGTATGATGCGGGTGAAAAGGTCTCCGCCGATGTCGCCTCGACCAAGTATTTCGCATCCGAAGCGCTGGGCCGGGTCGCCGACCGGGCGGTGCAGATCCATGGCGGAGCGGGCTACATGGCCGAATACAAGGTCGAACGCTTCTACCGCGACGTACGGCTGATGCGGATCTACGAAGGCACCAGCCAGATTCAGCAGACGATCATTGCCAAGGCACTTCTGCGCGAAGCCGGGCTTAAGGTCTGATGTACGGCTTGCTGAAAGGGCTGACGGTCGTCGAGGGCGCGGCTTTCATCGCCGGTCCCTCCTGCGGGCTCTACATGGCGCAGATGGGCGCCGAGGTGATCCGCTTCGACCAGATTGGCGGCGGGCCTGACAGCAAACGTTGGCCGCTAGGGCCCAACGGGCAGAGCCTTTATTGGGAAGGGCTCAACAAGGGTAAGAAATCGCTGGCGATCAATCTTGGCTCTCCAGAGGGACGGGAGTTGGCTCAGCGCGTGGCGACCGCCGGCGATGGTCTGTTCGTCACAAACTTCCCGGTGAACGGTTTCCTTTCATACGAGAAGCTCTCGGCGCTGCGCGAAGACCTGATCTGCCTGCGCGTGATGGGCTGGGCGGACGGCACGCCGGCGGTGGATTACACGATCAACGCCGCGGTCGGCGTGCCCTATATCACCGGCCTTGCCGATGATCCGCGGCCCGTCAACCATGTGCTTCCCGCCTGGGATCTGCTGGCGGGCGCCTACGCGGCCTTCTCGCTGCTGGCGGCGGAACGCGACCGTCAGGCGACGGGCAAGGGAAGGGAGCTGAGGCTCGCGCTGTCCGACCTTGCGGCGGCAACCATGGGCAATCTCGGCAATGTCGCGGAAGTGCTGCTGTCCGGGCAGGACAGGCCGAAAGGCGGCAACAACCTGTTCGGCGCTTTCGGCAGGGACTTCGCTACGTCGGACGGTGAGCGGGTGATGATCGTCGCGATTACGCCCAAGCAGTGGACCGGACTGATCGAGGCGCTTGGACTCGCGGAGGCCATGGCCGGACTGGAATCCGAACTTGGTGTCAGCTTCGCGAAGAACGAAGGCGCGCGCTACACGCATCGTACCCGGGTCGATGCGCTGGTCGAAGGCGCGCTGGCGCAGCGTCCGCTTTCCGAATGCGCAGAGGTGTTTGAAGCGACCGGCTGCACCTGGTCGGTCTATCGCAACCTGTCGGACTCGCTGGAGAAGGAACCGCGCCTATTCGGCGAGAACCCTCTGTTCTCTCCTGTCACTCATGCCGGCGGGGACAGCTATCCGACACCGGGCGCCATCGCCCGATTGCCTGCCGACGATCGAGGCCAGCCGCCCGCATCACCCCGCATCGGTCAGCACACCGACGAGGTGCTGGCGCACCTGCTCGGCCTTTCGAGCGGTGAGATCGGCAAGCTGCATGACGATGGAGTTGTCGCGTGAGTAATTGGGTTGCCCTGGCCGGAACGGCGGCAGCAGCAGCGCGGGCCTACGCCGCTGCCGCCCAGGCGCGCGTTACGACAACGATCGCGCCTTCCGGCAAGGTCGAAGGCGCGCTGGCGGACCGCGAACAGCGTCTGGTCCACGGCTTCGCCTGGATCGCGACGACGGCGGAGGCCCTGGCCGCGACCGCCGAATGGGCGGCAGGTGCAGGAAGTTTCGGCGAAGTCGAGGAACTGGCGCTGCGCATCGGCTTTGGAGAATATCTCGCCCAACTGATCGGCGGTGTGCCGATGAGCCAGACCGAATATGCGCGACCCGGCGAGCTTGGCCTTTCCGCTGCAGCTGCGGCGCTCGCGGGTGACGATGCAGTCATGCACTTCCTGGTAGACGGTAATACCGCTGATACCAGGCGCGCGCTGGCCGACTTGCTGGTCGACGGTGCCATTCCCGACGAATCGCTTGGCGACGAGACCATGGACATGGTGCGCGACCAGTTTCGCCAGTTCGCGCGTGACCGCATCGCTCCCAATGCCCATGGCTGGCACCTTGAGGATGCGCTGATTCCCGACGAAGTTGTGCAGGAAATGGCGGACCTCGGCGTGTTTGGAGTCTGTATCGCCGAGGAACACGGAGGTCTGGGCCTTGGCAAGCTTGCAATGTGCGTTGTTTCCGAAGAATTGTCGCGCGGCTGGATCTGCGCCGGCTCGCTGGGGACGCGCTCCGAGATAGCTGGCGAGCTGATCGGCGCGAATGGCACAGACGAGCAGAAGGCTGAGTGGCTCCCGCGCCTCGCCAGCGGCGAAGTGCTGCCGACCGCCGTGTTTACCGAGCCCGATGTCGGTTCCGACCTCGCCTCGGTGCGCACCCGCGCGGTGCGGCAGGCGGACGGCAGCTATCGCCTATCTGGCGCCAAGAACTGGATCACCCACGCTGCGCGCACTGACTTGATGACAGTGCTTTGCCGTACCGATCCGGACACGCCGGGTCATGGAGGGCTGTCAATGATGCTGGCGGCCAAGACGCGCCGGCAAGGCGACGCCGACTTTCCCGATGACGGCCTCGATGGCGGTCAGATCGAGGTGCTCGGCTATCGCGGCATGCGCGAATATGTGCTGTCCTTCGATGGCTTCAAGGTGGCGGGATCGGGGCTTCTCGGCGGCGAGGAGGGGCAGGGGTTCAAGCAGCTGATGCGCACCTTCGAAGGGGCCCGCATCCAGACCGCAGCGCGCGCCATCGGCGTGGGCTGGAACGCATTCGACCTGGCTTTGCGCTATGCCACCGAACGCAAGCAGTTCGCCGAGCCACTGGTGCGCTTCCCACGTGTGTCGGACAAGCTTGCGCTGATGGTCGCCGAACTCGTCATGGCGCGTGAGCTCACCTATGCTGCAGCCCGCCACAAGGACGAAGGCAAGCGCTGCGATATCGAGGCAGGCATGGCCAAGCTGCTTGGTGCCCGCGTCGCCTGGGCGAATGCCGACCAGTGCGTGCAGATCCATGGCGGTAACGGCTATGCGCTGGAATATGAGGCGAGCCGGGTGCTGTGCGACGCGCGCATTCTCAACATCTTCGAAGGGGCGGCGGAGATCCAGGCCCATGTCATCGGGCGCGGTCTTGCCGCGCAGCGCAACTAGCGATGGGTGAAGCGATCTCCACCATCCGCATCGAGCGCGAAGGGCCGGTCCAGCTCATCATCTTCAACAGGCCCGAGCGGCGCAATGCCTGGAACGTCGCCTGCGCACGCGAAGTCATCGCGGCGATCAGGGCAGCCAATGACGATCCGAATGTCGGCGCGATCGTCCTGACAGGCGAGGGTAGCACCTACAGTGCGGGAGCGGACCTCAAGGGCGAGGCTGAGTACGATCCCGAAACTGGCCGCCGCCTGCTGCCGATCACTTTCATGATGGGAACCGGTGAGGCCAACTGGATCACCCTGCTGGCGCAGTCGAAGCCGGTGGTGGCGGCGATCAATGGTCCTGCGGTGGGGCTCGGTGCGACGCACGTGCTGGCGGCCGATATCAGAGTAATGGCCGAGAGTGCGCAATACTCCTTTCCATTTCTGAAGCTCGGTGCGATGCCCGAGTGCGGCAGCACCGCCTTGCTCGCGCGGCTGGTGGGTGTGGGCAGGGCCACCGACATACTCTTGCGCAGCGCTACGGTTTCCGCGCGTGAAGCGCTTGACTGGGGGCTTGGCACCCATGTCTTTCCAGACGCGGATTTGCGCGCCGGCGCCATTGCCATCGCCCAGGATTTGGCCGAAGCTCCAGGCGTACAGATGTCGCTCACCAAGCGGATGCTTGCCGCGAATATCGGCAGCAGCGATGCGGATTCGATCATGCAGGTCGAAAGCCGCACATTCGTCGAGATGCTCAAGGCGGTCAAAAGGGAAAAGCCGCTGGACTGAGCGGCCCGGAGAGGAACTCGAGATGATCAAGATCATGTCCTTCATCCGGCGGAATCCCAAGCTCTCACCCGAGGAGTTCCGCGACTACTG
>CAYPFE010000011.1:0-3458 GCA_964409895.1 uncultured Novosphingobium sp. | reverse complement strand
TGGACCAACGTCCATGCCCCGCTGGTTCTTGAGCGGCTGCCGGGGCTGATCCACTACAAGGGCAATTTCCCGGTCCCGCGCACTCATGTCCCGGTCGAGATCGATGCGACCGATTGCGACCTTATCGTCGAGATGGCATTTGCCGACCGCGAGACCATGGACGAGCAGATGACCAGCCCGGGCTTCCTTGCGGAGGATCGCGAAGCCAGCAGCAACCATTTCATGGACATGGCCGCCAGCAGCGCGCTGGTGGTGGAAGAGATCGACGCACTGTAATCGGCGTCAGGGGAGTGTGAAGCAATGGCAGGATCGATCAAGTGCAGGCGGGCTAGCCACAGCAACATCGTCATCGAAAACCTCGATGAGAGCGTGAAGCACCTCGAAGACGTATTCGGGGGCCGCTTCCTGCTCGACCTGCCGGGTGAGGACTGGCACGCCTGCCTCGTCGAAGTCGGGGGCTTCATCGCCGAACTGTTCGAGCCGAAGAACTTCATGCTCCACGGCCGTATCGGCGCGCATTATCTCGGCATGGAATACGAGGCCAACCTCGAACAGTCGCGCGCGGTAGTCGCCGATCACGGGATTCGCATCCTGCGAGACATCACTATGGCGATCCACACCGACCCGCGAGACGGGTTTGGCGTCGATTACGAGTTCTTCGACGGTACATTCTACGGCCCCGAAACCAAGGTCCTGAAAACCTTTACCGAAACCGAGGAGCACTGGGCCGTGCACCCTATCGGTTACACCTGCCTGATCGGTTACACCCATGCCGTGGCCGATCTTGAGGCGGCCTCCAGATTCCTTCGGAGTTTCCTGGGAGCAAAGCCGGTCTATGAAGTCGAGCGCGAGGGGTTGGGAGCACGAGCTATCGGTCTGCAAGTCGCCAACGACGTCTGCGAACTCGTCAGCCCCACCGGCCCCGGACAGCTGCTGTCCGAGATGATGCGCACGGGCGAGGGCATCCGCTCGACCGTCTATGGCGTCAAGTCCGTCGCGGCGGCGCGGGCATGGTTCGAAGGCAAGGGCCTCCGCGTCATCGAAGGCACGGCGCCGGGCAGCATCGCTGTCGATCCGCGTGATAATCTCGGCATCCTGTTCGAGTTTGCCGAAACGGCTTGAAGGAGAAGGGCGTGAGCGACGACATCCTGCGCGAGGACCGGGACGGCATCATCGTCCTGACGCTCAATCGCCCGGCCAAGCGCAACGCCATGACCATCGCCATGCGCCAGGCGATTTTCGATGCGGTCGACGATCTGCGCGACAATCCCGAATTGCGCGTGCTGCTGCTGCGGTCGAACAGCGAGTTCTTCACGTCCGGGATCGATATCGTCGAACATGCCGAACACTTCCCCAACACCCGCGGGATGCAGGAATTCCGACGGGATTATCGCCGCAACATCCACCGCTTCTTCGACGAGATCGAGATGGTCGAAAAACCGGTGGTGATGGCGATCGACGGGCCGTGCCTGGGGCTGGGGCTCGAGATGGCAGGCGCGGTCGATTTCCGGATTGCTTCGACGAAGGCTCGGTTCGGGCTGCCTGAAGTCGATCTCGGCATCATCGCCGGGTCCGGCGGAACCAGCCGGATCGTGCGGCTGTGCGGCGTCGGCTGGGCCAAGTGGCTCGGCATGGCGGGCGAACCGATGGACGCGGACACCGCCATGAAGGCCGGCCTTGTCCAGGCGGTCTGGACGCCCGAGGAGTTCGAGGATCAGGTCTGGGCCTTCTGTCTGCGGCTGGCCGGCAAGGATGCCGATGCTGTCGGAGTGGCCAAGCTTGCCATCGACCTTTGCAAGGATCTCGACAGGCAGGGCGCACGCACCGTCGAACGGCTGGCGAACACCCCGCTCATCCTGCGCGACAATTCAGCGCGGATCGCCAAGAAGCTGAAGAAGAACGATTAGTCGGACGGTCTTGGCGCTGAGCCCATGTCGATCGGGAAGCCCGACGTCGCACCGCCATCGATGGTTATCGTCTGCCCTGTCATGTAGGACGACAGGTCCGAAATCAGGAACATCAGTGCGGATGCGATGTCGGAGGGCTGGCCGATCCGACGCATCGGGATCGAGGCGATGGCGCCCGCAAGGGTATCCTCGCTTCTCGATGCGGCGATGCGCGGCGTGTATATCAGCCCGGGCGCAACCGCGTTCACCCTAATGTTGTGCCGCGCCATTTCCGCGCCTGCCGAGCGCACCAGCGAGATCAGCCCGGCCTTGGCCGCACCATAGCCTGCATGGCCCGGCGCTCCGGCAATACCCGAAACCGACGCCACGAAAGCCATCGCCTCGCCGCCAGTTTCGGCCATCAGCTTCCCGCCTTCGCGCATGGCGTGGAACGCCTGGCGGAGCGTCATGTCGTGCTGGAAATCCCAATCCTCGTCGGACAGACCCAGGATCGGGCGATAGCGCGGCATGCCGACGATATCGACCAGCGCCTCAAGCTTGCCGAGAGCGTCCGCGGCTTCACCGATCACGCGGGGCATGTCTGCGCTGTCCGTCGCATCGCCGGCATGCGCGGAGCCACCTACCTCATTCGCGACGCTTTGGGCGCGCTCCAACTCGATATCGATACAGGCGACTTTCGCGCCCAACGCCGCCGCTGCATGCGCCGCCTGTCTTCCGATGCCCTGCCCCGCGCCGATGATCGCAACGCCCCGACCGTCGAGCCGCAGCATGCCGGCATAGTCGGGAACCGGGCTGTCGTCCGACAAAGCCACGGGAGCTAGCCTGCCGCCGAAAGCACGAAGCCTTCGTACCCCTTCGCGGCGATCGCCTCGCAATGCTGCTTGTAGGCCGGGAAACCGCCAGCATAGAGCAGGAAGGCCCTCGGTTTACCGGGGATGTTCGAGCCAAGATACCAGCTGTCGCCCTTGGTGAAGATGGTCTTGTCGGCGAGCTCGTTGACGTGATTGACCCAGCCGTCCTGCGCTTCGTCGGTGGTTTCGATGGTGGCGATCTTCCTCTCGTCGCAATGGGCGATACACTCGGCGATCCAGTCGGCCTGCTGCTCGTTTGCGGTGATGACATTGGCCAGCGCGGAACAGCTCTGCGGTCCTCCGATCATGAACATGTTGGGAAAGCCCGTCGCCATGATGCCAAGATAGGTACGAGGCCCGTCCTTCCAGTCGTCACCCAGCACCCTGCCGCCGCGCCCTCGTATATTCATGCGGATGAGCGAACCGGTCATGGCGTCGAAACCGGTGGCAAGCACGATCATGTCGACTTCGTAGAAGCCGTCCCATGTCTTCACGCCGGTTTCCGTCATCTCAACAATCGGGTCCGACTTGACGTCCACCAGCGTAACGTTGGGGCGATTGAATATCTCGTAATAGTCGGTGTCGAGGATCACCCGCTTGACGCCGTAGTAATGCTTCGGCGTCAGCAGTTCGGCGGTCTTGGGGTCCTTGACCACTTCGGCGATCTTTTCGCGGATGAAGGCATTGACGAGGTCGCTCG
>CAYPFE010000010.1:0-18258 GCA_964409895.1 uncultured Novosphingobium sp. | reverse complement strand
AAAGCCTAAGCCTCACCCAGAAGCGCATTAAGATGGGCTAGCCTCCCGGCCGCTGCCTCGGCAGAAAGCGAGTCCGTCTCCTCAGGTGGTCCGGCCTCGGGCGAGGTGCGGATGACGTCGCCGTTGCCGCCCCACCAGCTCATCCGGCACATGCGCTTGGCTATTCGCCAGCCACCGGGTGTACGCACCAGCTCGTCGTCGTACCAGCCGGTCGATTCGAACATGTTGCCGCCTTCGGGCATGTCGCGCACGAAAACGCCGCGGACATAGGAGATGCAGGTGGCGGTATCGCCACTCATCGTGACCTGGTGGTTGGAGGTGAAATGCTGGGTCGCCTTGAACGGGCGGTGGATCACCTCGAAGATCGCCTTCAGGTTTTCCAGCCCCTCGAACACCGCGGGGCCGCCGAAATCGACCAGGCAATCCTCGGTGAAGGTACGGTCGAACAGGCTCCAGGTCAGCGTGTCGACCGCCACCGGGTAGAGGTTGATCGTGTTGACGACGGCGTCGAAGTTGTCTGAAGGCATTGTCTTCTCCCACTAAGGCGGCACACGCGCCTCACGAACAGGTATACAAGCGCCAAGCCGCTAAAGGAAACCGCCGATGATCGGCCTTGAGCAGGCCGCCATCGCCGGGGTCGAGGCGGCGGGGCTTTCGGCGGGTTGATGCTCCCGAATTGGGACGGGCCGTGGCTACCGCGCATCGTTAACACCACAATCCGGCGAGGCACGGGCCGGCCAGATGGTTGATCTCGGGTTAACCAGCACTTCCCGCGCAAGCCTTGCGGGACGGCCAGACCTGAAGCTGGGTTTAGGTATTAATACGGGGTCGGGGGGCCGAAGGCTCAGATGCTCGTCGTATAGACCTGTCGGCCCGGGACCGGCATCTCTGCCTTGAGGATCGTGCCGCTGCCGGATTCGGTGATGAACAGGGTGCGCATGTCCGGGCCGCCATAGGCGATGTTGGTGGTGTGTACGCCGACCGGCGAATTGATCCGCAGCATCGGCTCGCCCAATCGACTGAACAGCCACACCGCGCCGAAGCCGACGTGGCAGACGGAGATGTTGTCGTCCTCGTCGATGGTCACTCCGTCTGGACCGTTGCCGCCCGACATCTGGATGAAAGTGCCGACCTTGCCGACGCCGCCGTCAGCATGCAGCCCGACCCGCCAGATCGCATTGGCCCGGGTGACCGCAAGGAACAGCGCGTTCTCGGCCTTGTTGAGCACCAGCCCGTTGGGGCTGGGGATGTTGTTCAGCAGCAGTTCCAGCTGCCCCGTGCCCTTGCACACGCGGAACAGCCGCCCGCTTGGCGATTGCCAGCCGGACTGGCCCTGGTCGGTGAAATAGAGGTCGCCGTCCTTGGTGATGGCGATGTCGTTGCAGCCCTTGAAGGGTTCGAGCCGGTAGCGTTCGAACCACGGTTCCGCTTGTCCCGTGGCGGGATCGAAGATCACCATGCCGCGCTTGTGACATGCGATCAGCAGGCGCCCGTCCGCGAGGAACTTCATTCCCGTCGGCCAGCCGTCGTATTCGCCGCCAAGGGCTACTGTGCCATCGGGCGCGATCCTGAACAGCCGGCCCCAGGGGATGTCCGCGACCCAGAGATTGCCGTCCGCGTCGAAGGCAGGCGCTTCGAGGAACACCGGCGTTTCGGCGCCATGGAGCTGTACCTGCGCCCACGGGCTGATCTCGCCGCGACGGTGGAAGCTTTCCGGGATGGTGGCGAAAACTTCGGCTTCGACGGCGGGCGGGGCTGCGAACATGAATTCTCCTGCGGCAGTCGGTGGCTGCGGCCTTCCCCTATTATGAGTTGACGGGGCATGAAAGAGTTTTCACGGGGTATGCCACGCCAGACCACAACACGCGTCAACATTCTCGGTGGGGAGCCGGAAGGACCGACATGGGCAAGCAAATCCACCTCCTGAGTTTCCTGATCCACTCCCCGATCAACCACACCATGCTGAGCTGGGCGCATCCGAAGGACCGGCGTCTCGACATGATGGGCGATGTCCACCTGTGGCAGGATTATGCCCGCACGCTGGAGCGCGGACTGTTCGACGGCATCTTCTTCGCCGACACGCCGGGCGTCTTCGACCGCTACAAGGATCGCATGGACGAGGCGCTGAAGTTCGGCCTGTGCTGGCCGACTCACGATCCGGTCGTGCTGCTGTCCGCGCTGTCCGCGGTGACGGAAAACCTTGGACTGGCGGCGACGGTCTCGACCGGGCCGCACCATCCCTACCAGATCGTCCGCCAGCTCTCGACCCTCGACTACCTAACGCATGGCCGCATCGGCTGGAATATCGTCACCGGCCACCTCCGGGGCGAGCATCGTGCCCTCGGGCTTCCCGAAATGGAGCATGATGAGCGCTACGAGCGGGCCGAGGAATATATGGATGTCTGCTACAAGCTGTGGGACAGCGTTCCGCGCGAGGCGATGGTGGTGGACAAGGAGGCGGGCATCCTCGCAGACCCGGCGCAGATCACGCCGGTCAACCATCACGGGAAGTATTTCGATTGCGAGACGGTCAACCCGGCCTGGCCGTCCGAACAGGGGCGCCCGGTGCTGTTCCAGGCCGGAACCAGCCCGCGAGGTATCAGGTTCGCGGTGAAGCATGCCGACGTGGTGTTCGCGATCCAGCCGGAAATGGCTTCGATGAAGAAGTTCATGGAAGACTACAGGGCGATCGCGAAGGAGCATGGCGGCGGGCGGGAGCCGGGCATCGCCTTCGGAGTCCAGGCAATCATCGGCGGCACCGAGGAAGAAGCCCGCGCGCTGGCAAAGGAACTGGAAGACAAGATCCCGCTCGAAGGCGGGCTGGCGCGCCTTTCTGGCACGCTTGGCAATGATTTCAGCCAATTCGATCCTGACAAACCAATAGAGGAACTGGCCACTACCGGCTCGCAGGGGCTGATGAAGGCGATGACCAAGGGCTTCCAAGGTCCGGTGAGCATCCGCCAGGTCGCGACACGCTACGGCATGGCCATCGGCAAGCCGCAGCTGATCGGCACGCCCGAACAGGTCGCTGACCAGCTCGAAGAGATATGGCGCGAGACCGGCTGCCACGCCTTCAACCTCACGCCCAACATCAATCCCGGCTCGATGGAGGACTTCGTCGACCAGGTGGTGCCGATCCTCCAGAAGAAGGGCATCTACCGCACGGAATACACCGGCAAGACCTTCCACGAGAACCTGCTCGGGGAGGATGCGTGAGCCAGAAGGAACTCGTCTGCGTCATCGATCCGATCCACCCTGTGGGCATGGAGCGGATCGGCGCGGCGCATGACGTCATTGCGCCCGAAGGCTGGGCGGAGGATCCGCGGCTGGAGCAGACCACGGTGATCGTCATTCGCACAACCGAGATCGGCGATGCGTTGTTCGCGCGCATGCCGGGCCTCAAGGCCATCGTGAAGCACGGTGCGGGCGTCGACAATATCGACATTCCGGCAGCCACCGCCCGCAAGGTGCTGGTCGCCAATACGCCGGGTGGCAACAATTCGACGGCCGTTGCCGAGGGCGCGGTGGCGCTGATGCTGGCGCTCAGGCGACAAGTACGCGAGATGGACGCGATGGTGCGCGAAGGCCGCTTCGAGGAGCGCTGGAAGATCAGGCTCGGTGACCTCACCGGCAGCCGCGTCGGCCTCGTCGGCTTCGGCCGCATTGCGCGCTGTGTCGCGACGATCTGCGGTGCGGGCTTCGGCTGCGAGATCGCCGCCTACGATCCCTTCCTCTCGCCCGAACAGATTCGCGAGGCCGGGGCCGAGCCACTCGACCTGCCAGAGCTGATGGGCTGCGACGTGGTTTCGATCCACGTGCCCTTGAGTGACGGCACCCGCGACCTGATCGGCGCGGCGGAACTGGCGGCAATGCGGCCGGATGGCGTCATCGTCAACTGCTCGCGCGGCGGCATCGTCAATGAAGAGGCACTCGTTGCCGCACTCGAAAGCGGCAGCATCGGCGGGGCCGGAATGGACGTGTTCACCGCCGAGCCGCCGCCTGACGACCATCCGCTGTTTTCGCTCTCCAATGTCATCCTTAGCCCACATGTGGCCGGCGTGACCGAGTCTGGCATGAAGGGCATGGCGCTCCACGTTGCTGAAGTCATCGAAACAATCCACGCTGGCGGCATGCCGGCAACCCTGCTCAACCCGGAGGCCTGCTGATGCGCCCGCTAAAGTCTGTGATCTACAAGTCCATCCCCCAGTCCGACCCGGAACTGCTGGCACGCGCCGCGAAATTCGGCATTGCCGATCTCCACGAGGGATTGGGCACGATGGCGGGCCGGATGTGCCTGATGAAGCCGGACATGCGCCCGATCGCCATGGGCCAGCGCGTCTGCGGCCCCGCCGTCACGGCCTGGAACTATCCCGGTGACAACCTTGCAATCCATGCCGCGATCAACGTTGCGCAAGCCGGCAGCGTGCTGGTCTTCACCAACGGCGGCGGACATCAGGGCGCTCTGTGGGGCGACGTCGCCTGCGGCTATGCCAAGAAGAAGGGCATTGCCGGTGCAGTCGTCCACGGCGCAGTGCGCGATACAGATGCGATCCGGGAGCTGGAGTTCCCGGTATGGGCGACGGCGATCTCGGTCGAGCACCCGGAGAAGAACGGTCCCGCCTCGGTCAACGTTCCGATTGTCGTAGACGGCGTGCTGGTCGAACCCGGCGACATCATCTGCGGCGATGCCGATGGCGTGCTGGTTATTCCGCGCGCGCATCTCCGGCACGCGGTCGAGGAGGCAGAGGCGAGGGCGGGCCGCGAAGTGGTGATGCGCGAGAAGATCGCCGGCGGCGCGGCGCCCTACGACCTGCTCGGAATACGCGGCAAGGTGGCCGACCTCGGTATCGAGGAAAAGGACGGCACCTGGCTCGACGATTGCTGATGGGTGGTGTCCGGAGGGATGGTGTGAAACAGCACCTCGCGATTGCCTTGGCCATGGGTCTTGCTGCCTGCCAGCCTGCGATGCAGGGCGAACCTGCAGCCGCGTCTGCGGCCCCGACAAGCGGCATCGAAGCTTCGATCGGCGATGCTGCCTTCGCGCAAGCCGCCTGCGCCGGCTGTCACGCAATCAGGCCGCTGGAACTTTCGCCAAATCCCGAGGCGCCATCCTTCTCGGATATCGCCAATCGCAGGGGGCTGACCGGCGAATCCTTGTCCACCTTCCTGCGCGATGCGCATAATTATCCCGAGGCGATGGATTTTGATCTCACGCCCGCGCGTGTCGATGCGCTGACGGCCTACATCCTCACCCTGCGGGACGAGACTTACCGGCCCGCGCAATAGGGCCATGGGAGAATTGGAATGGTCAAGCTGACCCTCTATATCGGCCATGCCGATCACACGGCCAGGCCTGTCGAGATCGCGCGCATGGCTGACGAGGCCGGGCTTTACGGCATTGCTGTCGGCGAGCATGTCTCGCTCGGCACCGATCTCAGCAACTATCCCTATGCGGGTGGCCTGCTTCACGGCGATGCCGGCCGCAAGCCCTATCTCGAACCGGCGGTGCTGAACGGCGCCATCGCCAGCGTGACCAAGCAGATCAGGATCACCAACTGCGTGATGCTGGCGCCTCTGCGTCCAGCGGTGCTGCTCGCCAAGCAGCTCACCACCATCGACGTGATTTCGGGAGGACGCTGCGAGCCCTGTTTCGGCACCGGCTGGAGCCGAGACGAATATGCTTCGCTCAATGTCGATTTCTCCAGGCGCCGCCAGATCCTGCGCGACAGCATCGGCGCGTGCCGGGCGTTGTGGGAAAACCAGCCGGCCTCCTTCCACTCCGAGACCGTCACCTTCGACGAACTCTACCAGATGCCGCAGCCCGTTCAGAAGCGCATTCCGATCATTCTCGGCGTCAAGGCGAACGCGAAGAACGCCGAGCTGGTGGCAGAGCTGTGTGATGGCTGGGAATGCGGTCCCGATGTCGGCAACTCGCTGGACCAGATCGCAGAAGGCGCGCAGATCTACCGCGAAGCCTTTGCTATAGCCGGGCGCGATCCTGACGAGCTGGCCGTCCGCGCGCACCTCCCGCGCCACATGAAGGCAGACGGCAAGCGCTACGACCTCAAGCGGATATTCGAATCGGTCCCGGCGATGCGCCAGGCCGGCGTCACCGAATTCGCCACAGGTGTCACGGGGCGGCTCGAAGGCCCGTTCCCCGACATGGCGGCGATCGAGGATTACATCGGCGAGGCCGCCGAACTTTCAGCCAAATACTGATCCGGTCAGAAGCGCGGGCCGGAATAGCCGATGCCGAGCGCGGCCTTGCCGGCTCGCGCCAGCACCGCAGAGGTGAAGGTCACGTGCTTCAGGCCGGTCAGGATATCGCGCAGGCAGCGCTGGACCGGATCGTCGCCGAGTACGACCGATGACGAAAGCGAATCCCAGGCGAACAGCGTCGCATCGCGGGCCGCCTTGATCAGCATCTGGGTCGCCTGGGTCGACGCGAGAGTAAGCTCCGCGCTCACGGTGCCGCCTTCGGCCAGCGCTGCGTCCTGATCGGAAAGCAGGGCGAGTAAATGGCTGCGCGCTGCTGCCAGCGCCCCGGAAAGGACGCCGATGCCATGCTGGACGAGTTCGTCGTCGGCCTGGCTGCCGGGCGCGCCGCTGCGGCTCGTCACAGGCGCCCGCTCGACGAGTTCCGCGATCGCCCGCCTGGCGACGCCGGCGGCAAACGCGGTCAGCCCAGCCTGGTTGAGCAGCGCTGCGCCATAGGTCGAGACCCAGCCCGGCCTTTCGCCTTGTACAAATGGATATTCGAAAGTCCTATGTTCAGGCACGAAGGCCTTGTCGATGCTGTAGGAAACGCTGGCCGTGGCCTTCAGACCCATCGGGTTCCAGCTGTCGTGGTCGATCTCGACTTGCGTTTTCGGCACGACATAGGCTCGCGACCATTGCCCGTCGTCGCGTTCGCTAAGCGGTTCGGCGACGATCACCCAGTCCGAGAAGGAGCTGCCCGAGCCCCAGGCGAATTGTCCTGACAGCATGTAACCGCCCTCGGCAGGTTCGGACCGGGCGCAGGGGATGAGCGAGGCCCACACCGCAGCAGGCGTTCCTAACAGGACCTCGCGTCGACCTGCTTCGGGCAGCGCCAGGTCAAGCAAGGCGTGCGACATCGAGCATGCGGACAGACACCAGCCCGCCGAACCATCCGCGCTCGCGACTGCCTCGATCACCTCGAAGAAATCCGCGCGGCTGGCTCCCAGGCCTCCGGCTTCGGCCGGAAGCATCTGCGCGAAGAGGTTCGCGTCAAGCAGTGCTTGGGCAGTCCTTCCGGTGAGTTGTCCGGCTTCTTCGGCAGCAGCCGCATCTGCGCTGATCAGCGCATGCAGCGACCGCGCCCGGTGCAGGGCATCGGACGGCACTCGCTCAGACCCCCATGGTCAGCGACACGGTGCCGAAGGGGGCAAAGTCGCCGCGAATGAGGTCACCCGGCGCGATCGTCATCGGCGGCACGCAGGTGCCGGTGGTGACGACTTCGCCCACCTTGAGCGCCATGCCGTTGCGCGACAACTCGTTAACCAGCCAGGTGAGCGCCACGCGCGGATCGCCCAGCACATTGCTGCCGATCCCGGGCTGGGCCGGCCCGTCGCTGACGAAGCCGGTGACCTCCTGTCCTGCGAGGTCGGCCTTGCGCCACTGCTCGGACGTCGCCTGGCCCAGCATGAAATAGTGCGCGCAGGCGTTGTCGGCGATGAGCTGGGCTGCACCGACCTTGGTGAACTCCTCGTATCTGGAATCGGGAATCTCGATGGCAGGGTGCATGGTGGCCACCGCGTCAAGCACCTCGTCGACCGAATAATCCGCCGCACGCGGTGCCAATGTCGTACCCATGCGAAAGGCGAATTCGAGCTCGGCGGCCTTCATGTGGTTGTTCCCGAATGGGCAGGTGCCGCCCTCTGGAATGACTCGCTCCGTGAGGATGCGCCCGGCAAGCGGCCCGTCGACGGCGATGTGGGCCTGGCCCGCAGGACTGGTCGCCGCGATCTTCCAGCCAAACAGCGGAGCGGAAGTGTGGTGCTCGATCAGCGCCTGGATCGCATAGCCTTCTGCGCGGGTCTGCGGGCGGATAGCCTCGGGCAGCGCATCAAGCCGCGTTTGCGCCAGCCAATGGCCGTATAGCAGATCGGCGGCCTCGCGGATCGCTTCGGGCTCCATCTCGTTCCTTCCCCTAGGTTTGCGCGACAGCCTGTAGTAGCCGGTCGATCAGGGCAACTGTAAATCGCTCAAGGGAGGAACGTGGCATGCTTATCAGGGCCGGAGACCGCCGCATCCATTACGACCTGGCCGGGCACGAAGATGCGCCCGTTGTCTGCCTGCTGCATTCTCTCTCGCAGGACATGGGCGTGTGGTCCGAGCAGCTTCCCGTACTGCTGGACGCGGGGTATCGCGTGCTGCGGCTCGACATGCGTGGTCACGGTGGCAGCGACCCGGGGCCTGATGGCGTCACCATGCAGGAGTTGGCGGACGATGTCGCATTGGCGCTCGATTTCCTAGGTATCGGCAAGCTGAACCTTGTCGGCCTGTCAATCGGCGGGATGATCGCTCAGTGCTTCGCCATCGCCGATGGAGCCCGGCTCACCTCGCTGATGCTGTGCGGCACGTCGCCTGAGCGGCTGGCAGGCGGAATGGAGGGCCTGTGGCAGCCGCGCTTCGACGCGATGGACGCGGCGGGTTCGCTGGAACCGCTCGCCGATTCCTCGATGCAGCGCTGGGTCACGGACGCCTTCGCGCCGCAGCGGCCAGGGCGCTTCAAGCAGTTGCGCGAAACGGTCTCGGCCACCAGCCTCGAAGGCTATCGCCAGGGCGCCATCGCCATCGAGAATTACGATGTCGCGGACCAATTGCCTTCGCTGAAGGTGCCCACACTGGTCGCTTGCGGCGATGAGGACACCGGGACCCCGCCTGAAGGAAACCGCCGCATCGCCGCGCTGATCCCGGGTGCGCGCTATATCGAAATGCCGAACGCCCGGCATTTTCCGATGGTGGAATATCCGGAGGAATTCGCCGCGATCATGCTGGACTGGCTGGCGGCGCGCCGCTGAAGCCTCAGCTTACCACGCGCCCGCCGTTCACGCCGACCGTCTGACCGGTGATGTAGCTCGACGCCTCGTGGCACAGGAAGGCGCAGGTGTGGGCGATGTCTTCAGGGATGCCAAGGCGGCCCGCTGGCATGTTGGCGGTCAGTTCCTCGATCGGGATCGGGAATTTCATGCGGTTTGCTTCCGACATGATCGTGCCCATCACCGAGCCCGGCGGGATATTGTTGACGGTGATGCCGTATGGCCCGAGCGCTTCGGCGAGCGAGCGGGTGAAGCTGACGATCGCGCCCTTGGACGATGAATAATGCACCTGTACCTTGGTGCCGGTCTGCGCCGAAGACGAGGAGATGTTGACGATACGGCCCCAGCCCGCTGCTTTCATGTCCGGCAGTACTTCCTGGGTGACGATGAACGGGCCCCGGCAGTTGACCGCAAACATCCGGTCCCAGCCCTCGTCGGTGATCTCCTCGAAGGGGACGAATTCGACGATGCCGGCATTGTTGACGAGGACGGTGATGGGGCCGAGCTTCTCGCGCACTTCCTCCACCGCTGCGTGGACCTGCTCGCGGTTGGAAACGTCGGCCGCTACGGCATGCGCGGTGCCTCCGGCCTCGCGGATTGCATTCACCGTATCCGCACAGCGTTCTATGTCGAGATCGAGCACTCCGATGGCGATGCCGTCCTCGGCCAGGCGCTTGCAGCAGGCCGCGCCGATACCGGCCGCTGCTCCGGTGACGAGGGCTACCTTGTAAGACATCCGGATATACTCCTGTTTTCGAACCTGCTCAGGGGATGAGGACGATGCCGCCGGGGCTCTGCCTCGCCTCGAGGATTTCATGCGCGCGGGCTGCGTCTTCCAGCGGCAGTTCGAGCGGGACGATCGGTTTGATGATGCCGCGCGCGAAAGCATCGAAGCAGGCTGAAGCCATCTCTTCGATCATCTGTCTGGTGCGCAGGTAATGGAACACGATCGGCCGGGTGATGGAGAGCGACTTTCCGGCCAGGACTGCCGGGGCGAGGGGTTCGGGAGGACCCGAGGCCTGGCCGTAGAAGACGAGATGTCCCTCGAAACCTAGCGAATCGAGGCTGCCCTGGAAGGTGTCCGCGCCAACCGCGTCATAAGCGGCGGTCACGCGTTCGCCGCCGGTGATTTCCATCACGCGGGCGGGTACGTCTTCCTCGCGGTAGAGGATGATGTCGCGCGCGCCGTGCTCGCGGGCGATCCGGGCCTTTTCCTCGCTGCCGACGGTGCCGATAACATGGGCGCCGAGGTGGCTCGCCCAGCTGGTCAGCAGTTGGCCGACGCCGCCGGCGGCTGCGTGGACGAGGATTGTCTCCCCAGCCTGCAGATGGCGCACCCGGCGGATCAGCATGGAGACCGTCAGCGCCTTCATGAAGGACGCCGCTATCCCGCTGTCGCCCAACGCATCGGGCAGCTTCACTGCCAGTGTGGCGGGAAGGTTGCGGGCCTCGGCGTAGCAGCCATATTGCGCGTTGACATAGGCGATGCGGTCACCGAGGGCGAAGCCCTCCACACCTTCGCCAAGCGCCTCGACCACGCCTGCCGCCTCGATTCCCGGAACGCCGGGAAGGGCCAGTGTGCGGTAAAGGCCGGATCTGACGTAGACGTCGTGGTAATTGACCCCGACGGCTGTCTGGCGGATGCGGATTTCGCCCGGGTTGGGGGCTTCCAGCTCGACCGTGGCCGGCTTAAGAACCTCGGGGCCGCCATGCTCGTCGATTCGAATGATGCGCGTCGTCATGTCCTTCCCCTCGCAGCATTCCCCGCTTTGCGCTAGGGGCGGCATGCGAACAGCCGGAGAGATTCATGACAGACGCCAGCGCCACGGTTACCCGGTGGGACGACCTGCCGCTCGAGAAAATGCGCGGGGGCATGAACCGGCGCTACGTCCACTCCGACAAGATGATGGTGGCGCAGGTGAATTTCGCCAAGGGAGATAGCGTGCCAGCGCATCGTCATGACAACGAGCAATACACCTATGTGGTGACGGGCGCACTGCGCTTCCTGTTCGGCGAGCACCAGGACGAGGAAGTTGTCGTAGGGGCAGGTGAAATCGTGCTGATCCCCACGGGCATGCTGCACAGTGCCTCCGCGGATGAGGACACCTTCGAACTCGATATTTTCTGCCCGCCCCGCCAAGACTGGATCGAGGGCGACGACGCCTATATGCGTCAGGATTAGCCGGGCTTCCTGGCCGCCTTCTGCTTCTCCGCTTCGGCCTTCAAGCGTGCCGCCTCGGTCTCGGCCGCCTCTTTCTTCCGGGCTTCCTCAGCCGCCTTCGTCGGACTTATCGAATAGACCCGGATCAGTGCTTCCGGCTGGCGGTCCTCGTTGTCGTTACCCGGGCGTGCAAGTTCCGGTTTGGGGTCGACCCGGCGTGCCGTGATGCCCTTTTCCGCCAGGCCCTTGATCAGCGCCTTGACGATATCGAGATCCGGTGCCTCGATCACCACCGAATTCATGCCCCAGCGCAGCAGCGCCCAGCCGGCCAGCTCCGGGTTGATCGCGTCGTCGCGGGCCTTTTCCGGGTCGCCGAGATTGACCCGCAGCGTCGCCCGAGGCGGCGGAATGACCCGCACGTTCCACTGATTGGAAACACGGTTCGCCATGGTCTCGGTCACCGCGTAATCGCCCAGCGTCCATCCCGGTGCCCGGGCAGGTTCGACATAGACTCTCCGCTCGGCCCGGTTGATCCAGATCGAGTCGGTCGGCAGGCCGATGCTGGCGCGGATCTTGTCGTATGGCGGTACGTCGGCGGCGATACCCGCGCTGGTGCGCTCCATAGCGGCTTCGACCATGGCGCGGGTATTCGATTGCTGGTCACCAGCGGTCTGGACCTGCTGGAGATGGATCTCGACCGTCCGCCCGAGCTTTTCAGCGACGATTTCCTCTGCCAGTTCCTCGGCGTTGGGCGAATAGCCTTTCGAAATCACCAGTGCGTCGATTGTCGGATCGCCAAACAGCGGCCAGCTCACGGCGATTTGGGCGATACTTGCCGCCTTACCGCCGCTGACTTCCAGGATCGCCTCACGTGCGGCTCCGCGCATTGTGCCTTCCTGCGTGATACGGAAAAGCGTCATTGACAACGGCACTGCAAGCAGGAGGAAAGCGGCGCCAAGGATGGCGACATGCCTCAGCTTCCACTCGATATGGAAAAGCGGTCGTGCAGCACCGCTCAGCCGCGCGATCAGAGCGAAGCTGAAAGTGATTGCGGCCAGGTTTGTGAGGAACAGCAAAAGTGCGCCCAGGGCAAAGGTCAGTTCCAGCACGCCGAGCCCGTATCCGACCACGGCAAGCGGAGGCATCAGTGCGGTGGCTATGGCGACGCCGATGGCGGTTCCGCCCTTGCCTATCACCGAGGCATAGCCGCCCGCGATGCCGGAAAATAGCGCGACAGCAAGGTCCAACAGGGTCGGCTGGGTGCGCGCGAGAATTTCGGGCGTGGCGCCCCTGATCGGGCTGAGCCAGGTGATGATGACTGCGGTTAGGATGCCGATCCCGGCGCCGATGGCGACAACCCGCGCGGCGTCCTTGATACGGACGCCGTCGATCGAGGAGAACCCGAAACCGAGCGCGGCTATCGGGCTCATCAGCGGCGAGACCAGCATTGCACCGATCACCACGGCGGTCGAACTCTGCAGCAGGCCGAGGATCGCGATCCCTGCAGACAGGGCGCACATCAGCACGTATCCGCTGGTCAAAGCGCCCTCGCTGTGCACGGACTGCCGGATTTCCTGCGCTTCACTGGCATCCAGTTCGGGCAGCAGCACCGCCTTGGCGAAGCGGGAGCGCCAGTACTTCATCAAGGCCCTCACCCGCCTCAGCCGTACATTCATGGGGATCGGCCGCGAGGACGCGGTCACCGCATGGGTATCGTTTTCAGGCGCCTTTTCCACTTTAACCGCTGTTTGCGGCCAGGCTTCTTCCGGGTTGTATGCCGGTGTGTCACTCATTCCAAGGCTCCAGAGGACCTATTGGGCATGCTCGCCTTGATCCGCTCGATCAGCCAGGCGATGGTGCCGCCTTGGACGATCACCGCGAACAGCACGACGATGTAGGTCGCGACCAGCAACGCAGTCCTGATCTCGCTATCCGGCAGGGACAACGCCAGCGCCACGGATATGCCGCCGCGCAAGCCGCCCCAGACAAGTGTCGGGAACGCAAGCGGGCCCATGTCGATCGACCGGCGCATGGCCCTCAAGGGCACACCCACGGCAATAGCGCGCGCCGCCATGACGATCATGATGGAGCCTAGGCCGGCAAGGATATACCGGCCCTCGAAGGCCAGCGCGATCACTTCCAGGCCAATCAGCAGGAACAGAACGGCGTTCAATATCTCGTCGATCAGAGCCCAGAACTTGATGAGGTAGTCGCGGGTCACATCGCTCATCGCATGGGCGACGCCGTGATTGCCGATCAGCAGGCCCGCAACCGCCATGGCCACCGGGCCACTGATATGCAGCGCCAGCGCCAGGCTGTATCCGCCCATGACGACGGCCAGGCTGATCAGTACCTCGATATTGTAATCGTCGATCGAATGCATCGTGCGGTAGGCGATGTAGCCAGCCAACAGGCCAAGGACTGCGCCGCCGACGGCTTCCTGGAAGAAGTGTCCTGCCGCAACCGAAAGGCTGAATGGCTCGGTTCCAAGCGCGATCGACAGCAGGATCGAGAAGACCACGACACCGACGCCATCGTTGAACAGGCTTTCTCCGGCGACGGTCGCCTGCAGTGTATCGGGCATCGCCGCGCGTTTCATCACGCCCATCACCGCGACCGGATCGGTCGGGCTGATGAGCGCGCCGAACACAAAGCACCAGATCAGCGGTATCGAGATGCCGAGCGCGCCCGTCAGGAACTGGAACGCGTATCCGACAATCGCTGTCGAAATCAGCACCCCGACGGTGCTGAAGAACAGGATCGGCCAGCGGCCCTTGCGCATGTGCGACCAGTCGACATGCATCGCGCCCGCGAACAGCAGGAAGGAGAGCATGCCTTCCATCAGCGTGGCATGGAAATCGAGCTCGCGCAGGAAGCTGGTAAGCTGCTCGGCCAGCGTGCTGGAAGGCAGGATGTGATCGTAGATGATCACCCCGAGCGACGCTATCGCACCCATCACCGTCAGACCTACGGTCGATGGCAGTTTCAGGAACCGATGGTTGATATAGCCAAGTGCCGCTGCAAGCACGATGAGGATCGCAGCGGCGTCGAAAGCAGAGAGTTCTTGCATGGTGAGCTCTCTTAGCTGCACCGCGCCTTGTTTCAAAGCGCTGCAGTAAGGCTTCGCACACCTCGAATGCTGCGGTATGAACCCGCGAAACAGCCGGAGAGGAAATCACTATGGCGCAGGAAGAAACGCCCCTCGAACCCGATCTGCCGATCGTCGATCCGCATCTGCACAACTGGCATGTGCTGCCAGCCCCCGGCTCGCTGATGCAGCCGCACCGCTTCCTGTTCGACGAGATGCAGGAGATGGTGGCAGCAAGCGGCCATAACGTCACCCATACCGTCTTCGTCGAATGCCACGCAATGCACCGCGCCGACGGGCCTGAGGAAATGCGCCCTGTCGGCGAAACCGAGTTCGCCAACGGCATCGCCGCGATGTGCGCCAGCGGGAACTATGGACCGCTCAGGGCCTGCCACCGCATCGTTTCGACCGCCAACCTTCTGCTGGGGGCGGCGGTGAAGCCCGTGATCGAGGCGCATGCGCAGGCCGCCGGCGAACGCTTCCGCGGCATCCGCATGGCGACCGCGTGGAGCGCCGAGGGCCTGTTCGGGTTCCCGCCCGATCCCGCGATGCAGGGGCTGATGACCCGGCCAGCCTATCACGAGGCGGCGGGCGTGCTGTCCGACATGGGTTACAGCCTCGATGTCTGGTGCCTGCACACCCAGCTCGAGGAACTGATGGGCCTAGCCGATGCGCAGCCCGATCTGGAGATCGTCCTCGATCACATCGGCACTCCCGAGTCCGAAGGCAGCTGGAAAGGCCGGGAGGCCGAAGCGCGCGAGCAGTGGTCAGGGTTGATCCGCGAAGTCGCCAAGCGGCCAAACGTCAACATCAAGCTCGGCGGGCTCGGCATGAGCATGTCGAACCCGATCGGCACCGAATCCCGCGACGCATCGTCCGAAGTGTTGGAGGAGGAATGGCGGCCCTATATGGAGACCTGCATCGAGGCCTTCGGACCGGACCGCTGCATGTTCGAAAGCAATTTCCCGCCTGACCGCGACTCAGGCACCTATGGCGCGACCTGGAATGCCTTCAAACGCATCGCCAGCGGCTGTTCGGCGGAGGAGAAGACGGCACTGTTCTCTGGGACAGCGGCGCGGGTGTACCGGTTCTAACCTCGGTTGCTCCGGTCACTTCTTCGAAAATCGCGCGATCCGTTCCTGATAGTCCGGCGCAAAGCCGGGATAGCGGTAGTGCTCGTGAGCAAGCCCGGCGGCCTGCGACATGCCATCGGTTTCGCGTAACAGTCGCTTGGTCACCATGTTTGTATGCCAGCTGTTGGCGAGGATCTGGCCGGTCAGCTGGTCCACCATCGCATCGAGCCCGCCTTCCTCCGCCAGCATGTCGACGAGGCCGATTTCCTTTGCCTCGGCGGCCGAAACCTCACGCGAGGTCATCATCATGCCCATGGCGGCGGATCTTCCCAGGCGGCGCGGCAGCCGCTGGGTCATGCCCCAGGCGCCGACGAGGCCCCACTTGCCATGGGTGTCGGCAAAGCGCGCGGTGGTGTCGGCGAGGATCAGGTCGGCGGCGAGCGCCAGTTCCAGCCCGCCGGTAAAGCACACGCCGTGGACGGCGGCCACGACTGGCTGCGGCAGGCAGTCGAGCCGCTCGATCACGCCGGGCTTGAAGCGCGAATCTGTGAAGCCTGCGCCGATCCCGCCAAGGTCAGCTCCGGCGCAGAAGGCGCGGCCATTGGCCCTGAGCAGCACGCAGCCAATAGTATCGGTCGCAGCTTCGATCTCGGCGAGATGCGCGTCCAGTTCCTCGAAGGTCTGGGTGTCGAGCGCATTGAGCTTGTTCGTGCGGTCGAGCGTCAGCGTGCACAGCCCGTCCTTGTCGCTGCGAATGATGCGCTTTTCTTCCACCCGGGCTCTCCCTATCGTTCCAGTTGACATACCGCATATCCGCAACTGCAGGCACGGCACAATATGCGATGCCAGTGATGCGTCGAACCTTGCCCGCAGCGGGCCTGCCCTGTAGGTCTGCGCCCGAGGTTCTCGGCTTTCCCGGGAGAGAGGACAATGCCGACATTCACAAACGCCCGCGTGTTCGACGGCCACGCGATGCTGGCCGGCACGCGCACCGTCACGCTGGAAGGCAACCGCATTGCCTCGGTCAGCGACGGGCCGGCGAAGGGCGACGCCGTCGACCTTGGCGGCATGGTGCTGATGCCGGGCCTCATTACCTGCCATTTCCATCCCGATTTCTACAGGTTCACGCTCTCGATGGGCATGGACGGCGAACCGCTGGGCAAGGAACTGCCGCCCGGCGTGCTGATGGCGATTGCGGTCAGGAATTGCGGCGTGCTGATGGAGAGCGGCTTTACCGGCTATGTCGGCGCGACGGCGGGGCACGACATCGACGCCTCGCTCAAACTGGCGATCGAACAGGGCATCATGCCGGGGCCGCGCATCCGCGCCTGTTCGCTGCACATCGGCACGACCGGGGACGTCAACGATTCGGTCAAATGGTGGCGCGAATTCCGCACCGGCGGGACCGATGTCTTCGCCGACGGGCCGGACGAAATGCGCAAGCTGGTGCGCGAACAGATCCGGCGCGGTGCAGAGACGATCAAGATCTTCGTCAGCTCGGGCCACGGCGGTCTCCCCTGGCCGACCACCCGCACCATGGAGCGCGACGAGATCGAAGCTGTGGTGAACACCGCCCATTCGCGCGGCGCCTTCGTCCGTGCCCATGCGGCGACGAAGGAGATGATCCGCGAATGCGTCGAGCTCGGCGTCGACATCATCGACCACGGCGACGAGATCGACGAGGAGATCATCGGCATGATGGCCGAGCGCGGGACCTTCTGGGTGCCGAGCATGGTCTATCCCAAATGCATGATCGACCTCGGCTGGGCCGATGCCGATCTGCCGGCTCAGCAGGACAATGTCCGCGCGATGCTGCCGGTGGCGCAGGCCGCAGGCGTGCGCATCCTGATCGGCGACGACTATTCCGGCGTGTTCCGCGACGTGCTCGAAGACGACCCGCTCGACCACAAGGTCGGCGATTATGGCCGCGAATTCGCCTTCTATGGCGGTTTCGAGGGGCTGACCGCCGAACAGGTGCTGAGCTGGGGCACGGCGAATGCAGGTCAGGCGCTCACCGGCGGACAGGACAAGCTCGGTGTGATCGAGGAAGGCGCGCTCGCCGACCTGATTGTCGTCGATGGCGATCCGGTCGCGGACATGTCGCTGCTCGCCCGGCCGCAGGAGTCGCTCAGGGCCGTCATCCGTGACGGCGCAATCGTCATCGACCGGCTGGATCAGGCCGGACATAGGTTGAAGGAGGCTGCGGAATGACCAGGCTTGCAGAAATCGATCCCGCAACGCTCGACAGCGGCTACCGCGCTGCTTTCGAAGCGGCGGATGCGCGCGGGCGCATGATGCTGACGCCGACGCTGCATGCGCCCGAGCTGATGGGTGCGCTTCACCATTTTGCCGACGTGCTCAAGGCCAAGGGGACGATCTCGCACCGGCTGGTGGAGATGCTGCGCCTCAGGATCGCCTTCCACAACCAGTGCCGAAGTTGCATGGCGATGCGCTATCAGTCGGGCATCGACGGCGGTATCACCGAAGGCGATGTCTGCTCGCTCGAACAGCCGGAGGAAGCGCCCGATCTCACCGAGGCGGAAAAGGCCGCGCTCGCCTATGCCGACATCTCGGCGATCAACCACTTTGCCATCGACGAGGCGATCTTCGCACGGCTGCGCCGGCATGACAGCGAGGCGGAGATTGTGGAACTCGGCCTGCATATCGCATATTTCATCGGCTTCGGCCGCCTGGTTGCGGCCTGGGACATGGTCGAGGAACTGCCCGGCGGCGTTGCCGACAAGTCGGCGCCAGCGACACCCTGGGGCAGCGAGACTTTCGTCGTCCCCGATTCCTGAGGAAACCGAACACATGATACCTGCGTTGCGCAACCGCGATTACATGCAGCTGTGCTGGGTCGTCACCGATCTGGAA
>CAYPFE010000009.1:0-18842 GCA_964409895.1 uncultured Novosphingobium sp. | reverse complement strand
CAAGATCGTGATCATGACCGACGCCGCTGTCGACGGCGCCCATATCCGCACGCTCTTGCTGACCTTCTTCCACCGCCAGATGCCGGAGATCATCAAGGCCGGGCACTTGTTCATCGCCCAGCCGCCGCTGTTCAAGGTCAGCAAGGGGCGCTCGGAAGTCTATCTCAAGGACCAGCCCGCGTTGGACCGCTACCTGGTGGCAGGCGGCCTGCAGGGCCGTGTGCTCGAAACGGCGGGTGGTGCGCGCGCCGGGGCCGAACTCGAAGCGCTGGTCGAACATGCTCTGCGGATTCGCGGGCTGATCGGCTTCGTGCCCCGCAAATACAACTCTGCGGTGATCGAACAGATGGCGCTCTCCGGCACGCTCGATCCGATGCTCGACCGGCCTACACGGCTTCAGGCGCTGGAGCTTGCCGCAAAGCGGCTTGGCATGGATGATCCGGAGGGACGCTGGAGCGCGGAAATGCGCGACAACGGCGATGTCCTGCTGCGGCGTCTGTGGCGCGGCGTCGAGGATGTGCACGAGATCGAGGCGCGCTTCCTTGAGAGTGCGGAGGCCCGCAAGCTGCATCGCGTCGCTTCCGAACTGGCCGAAGTCTATGCACAGCCTGCCCGGCTGGTGAAGTCCGCTGCCGCGACAGAACCTGAACCCGTGCCTGAACCGGTCGATGGGGATTCGGAAGAGGAAGCGGTCGAGACAGCCCGGCCCGCCACGACGGACGGCCTCATCACCCGCCCGGTTCAGCTGCTCGAGGCCGTGCTTGCGGCCGGCCGCAAGGGGCTGTCGATTTCCCGCTACAAGGGGCTGGGCGAAATGAATGCCGAACAGCTCTGGGAAACCACGCTCGATCCCGAGAACCGCGCTCTGCTGCAGGTCAAGGTCGAGGACGCCGATGTTACCGACGAGATTTTCACCCGGCTGATGGGCGACGTGGTCGAGCCCCGGCGTGAATTCATTCAGGACAATGCGCTGAACGTTGCCAATTTGGACGTTTGACCGGAGTTAGTGACGCGGGCCACGCAGAGCGGTGACGAGGGGCTCTTCCTCGTCGGATTCGGCCTGCAGAATGGTTGCCGCATCGCCTTCCGCCATCTGCCGGAACAAACGCTTGGCGGCGCGGATGCCCGCTGGCGACTGCCCGGCGATCTCGCGTGCCAGCTCTATCGCCGCAGCCAGGGGATCATCTGCAATGCGCGTTATCAGACCAAGGCCCTGTGCCTCTTCGCCCGGAACCCGCCTCGCCGTATAGACTAGCTCTCTCATGATATCCTCGCGGATCACTCCGCGTGCAAGCGCATATGCGCCCATGTCGGGCACTAGCCCGTGGCGCATCTCCATGATCGAAAGATGCGCATCGGGCGCGGCGATGCGGATATCCGCGCCCAGCGCGATCTGGATGCCGGCGCCAAAGCAATGGCCGTTGATCGCGGCAATCACCGGCACCGGCAGCTCGCGCCAGCCCCAGGCGCAGAATTGGGGCAAGTTGGCTATCCCGTGACTGCGCGGTGAAAGCGGCCCGAGTCCGGTCTCCAGCACCGAAAGATCGAGCCCGGCACAGAAGCTGCGGCCTTCACCCGACAGCACGACACAGCGCAGTGCCTCCTCCCCTTTCAGCCATTGAATGCAGCCGGCGATATGGCCGAACATTTCGAAATCCAGCGCATTGAGCTTTTCCGGCCGGTCCAGCCTGACCTCGGCCATTTCGTCCTCGATGCGCACTGCCACGCCCTTGCCCACGCTCCCGAATGTCCTGTCCATCGCCTGCCTCTGGAATTGTGCCCGATCACACCGATATAGTGGGGCATGGACTGGCACCCCTCACGCCAACCGGCAACCGGTGATTTCGAGGCGATGGCGCATGAGGCCTTCAGCGCAATCCCCGAACCCTTCGCCGGATTCCTCGAAGGCATCGCCGTTCGCATCGAGGATTTCGCTGACGAAGAGACGCTCGCCGCCGTTGGCATTGAAAGCGAATGGAACCTGTCAGGCCTCTACCAGAGCAGACCGCTCGATGAGCAGTCGCAATGGACCTCGGGTGACCTGCCCCCGGTCATTACGCTCTACCGCATGCCTTTGCTGGCCGAATGGCGGCAGACCGGTGTCGCTTTGGTGGATCTTATACGCCATGTTGTGATCCACGAGGTAGGGCACCATTTCGGCCTGTCTGATGCCGACATGGCCGAGCTGGAGCGGCAGGCGCGTTAGCGCGATTCCACTCTCACCGGTATTCCTGACATACGCGGCATGGCCTGCAATGGCTCGCAGTCGCGATCGAGGCTGACCAGCAGCGAGATCGAGGACCCGCGCTCCTTGTAGTCATGCTCCTCGCCGACCAGCCAGCCGAAGCCGTGGGTCATCGAGACGACTCCGCGTTTCATCGTCGTATCCGCTTCGGCAATTGCCGGGATGCGGGCGTTGTCCGATTCCACCCAGCACTCCGTGCCTTCGGCAATGCCAAGCCCAGCAAGGTCTTCCGGGTGGGCCCAGAGTGGGTTGTACGGCGTCCGGCTTCGTGCGCTCGGCAAGTCGCGGCACGAGGTGTTGGAGACTTCGCGGATCCGCCGGGAAATCATTCGCAGCGGATAGGTGCTGCCCTCGCCCACCGTCGCGGATATCGGCGTGGCCGCGGCAAAGGAATGGATCTCGGCACGCAAGTCGTCCGGCATGACTTCGAACTTTCCGCCGTTGCCCGAAGGCGGAAGCACGCGGACTTCGGGAATGTCGTCGAATATCCGGCCACCCACCGCCTCGCGCTTGACCTGCTCAAACGGGATGTTCCCGCCCGCTGCCAGCAGCGACAGCAGGTAATCGTCGCTGGGAGGCGTCTCCATGTCGAGATCGGTGCCAAAGTAGTTGAGCGTCAGCCCCAGCCGTTTCGCCAGCGCCCAGGCGATATAGCCCTCGTCCACCATTTCCGAGCCTTCTGGCGGCTCGACGAGCGGCGCTGTGTATTGCGTATAGGGCATCTGCAGGCTGTTGGCTTCGAGCCCGAAGGTGAGATCGGCATGCTCGAACAGGATCTTCGGCGGCAGCACATAGTCGGCGAGTTTCACCGTTTCCGTCATGAAGGGTTCGACCACCACCAGCAGGTCGAGCGCGCGGAAGGCTTCGACGACCTTGCGGCTGTCGGGGATCGCGCTGGCCGGATTGGCGCCGTGGATCAGCAGGCCTCTCACCCGTCCAGGGCCGGGGGTGAGGATTTCCTCGGCCAGCGTCGGCGTCGCCGATTCGCCCATCAGCCTCACCGCGCCCCGGACGCGGGACTTCGGCATGGCTTCGAAGCTGCGTGCCGGGCTGACCGGTTCGGCATGCGGCGGCTGGCGCGCGATCAGCACGCCGGGATTGGGCAGCGCCTCGCCTTCGCGCACGAAACGGCCGCAGATCACGCCGATTGTCTCGTAGAGCTGCTCGGCGAGGTTGGGGAACGGCGCCATGTCGACGCCGGTGCCGGTACCGACGCTGCCGCGCTTGGCGTCATGCGCGAACATCCGGGCGGCGGCGATCAGGTCTTCGGCGGCGATGCCGGCGCGGGCTGCGACATGATCCGGAGTGAACGGGGCGACTTCCTCGCGCAGCCGCTCCAGCCCGTCGACATGGGCGGCACAGAACTCGGCATCGTGCCAGCCGTTTTCGAGGATGACATGGATCAGCCCTGCGGCGACCGCCGCGTCTTCGCCCGGATAGATCTGCAGGTGGATGTCCGCGAATTCGGCCATCTCGGTACGGCGCGGGTCGATGACGATGAGCTTGAGACCGTTGGCCCTGGCTTCCTTCAGCTTCTTCATCGGGTTCTGCACCGGCATGTCCCAGCAATAGACTGAGACCAGCGGGTTGGTGCCGGCGAGCAGGAACACGTCCGATGTCATGAAGGGGTGCTTGCCGGCGGGCCAGGCGCCGAGCCGGTCCTTCACCACCCATTTCGCCGACTGGTCGATGGTCATGGTCGAGAACTTCTGGCCGCCTACCGCTTCGGCGAGATTGGGCCAGCTGAAGATCGAGACATTGGAACCGAAGGTGCCGGTACCGCGGAAGAAGCCAAGGCTTTGCGGCCCGTCCTCGTCGATGATCATGCGCATCTTCGCGGCGATCTCGTCGAGCGCCTGTTCGATGCCGATCTCGACATGGCCGTCACCGACCCGCTTCAAGGGGCGCATGACGCGGTTCTCGCCGTGCAGCGCGGTGTGGATCTCGAGACCCTTGACGCAGGCGTAACCCTGGCTCGCCGGATTGTCATGATCGCCGCGTACGGAAGCAATCTTGCCGTCGTCGTCGATCGTGACGTCGAGGCCGCACATGCCGAGGCACAGGCGGCAGAAACTCTTTTCGACCCGCATGGTGGTCATTCTCCCCGAATTGCTCGCGCCATCCTGCACTTGCAGCCGCCTCGCGCAAGGGCGATTGGCCTTGCTTGCGTTCAGGGCTAAGTCCCGGTTCCGCGCCAACGGGATATAGGGAGCCGAAACTTGAAGCGTTTGCTGGCAATCGCGATGCTGTCGCTGCTCTCGGCATGCGCTGCGCCTTTGGCCTCGAGGCAAGGCACCGAGCCGGTGACCGTCGGCATCATCGCCATCAACGATTTTCATGGCGCGCTGGAAGCGCCGTCCGCGCCGGTCGAATTGCCCGATGGCAATGGCGGTATCGCGGCGGTCAAGGCGGGCGGGGCCGCACGGCTTGCTACGGCCATCGACGAGCTGCGCGCCAAGTATCCCTTCAACGCCGTCGTGTCCGCCGGTGATCTCATCAGCGGCTCGCCGATCACGTCGTCGCTGTTCCTCGACGAGCCGACGATCGGCGCGATGAACCGCATCGGGCTCGACTTCAACGCGATGGGCAATCACGAGTTCGACCGGGGCCAGCAGGAGCTCCTGCGCATGCAGAACGGCGGATGCGAAAGGCACACGCTTCGCCAGCCCTGCGCCGTCGAAAGGGAGTTCCTCGGCGCGAAGTTCCGCTTCCTCGCCGCCAGCACCTTCAAACGCGACGGCAGCACCCTTTTTCCTGCGAGTGCCATCAAGCGGTTCGGCGAAGGCAAGCGGCAGGTGACGGTCGGTTTCATCGGCCTGACCCTCAAGGACACGGATTCGCTGGTCCCGGGCGAGGGCATAGAGGGGCTGACCTTTGGAGACGAGGCCGAAGCGATCAATGCGGCTACGGCAAGGCTCAAGGAGCAGGGTGCCGCCGGAGTAGTGGTCCTGATCCATCAGGGCGGATACGCGACAGGCAAGGCCGATCCCAACACCTGTGAAGGATTCGATGGGGCGATCTTGCCGATCATCCAGCGGCTCGATTCCCGGGTCGATCTGGTTGCATCGGGGCACACGCACCAGGCCTATGTCTGCCGTCTTGATCAGATCAGCCGCAGCGGACCGCTGCTGCTCACCAGCGCGGGCTATTATGGCAGGCTGGTGACCGAGATCGCTCTGACTATCGACCCCGCCGCCAACCGTGTGATCGCTGCCGAGGCGCGCAATCTTGCCGTTGACCGTGCCGTCTTCGCTGAGCGGAGCGACATCGCCGACTATGTCGGTTCATACGCACGCGCAGTCGAAGGACAGAAGGGCAGGGCCATTGGCAAGCTGTCCAATGGCACTCCAAGGCCACTGGGCGGGACCGGCGGAGCGCTTGGCAACCTCATCGCCGATGCGCATCTGGCAGCGACGCGCGGAGCGGGTGCGCAGATCGCCTTCACCAATCCCTTCGGCATTAGGGATGGGCTTGTGCCGGGCACCGATGGCACGGTGACCTTCGGCCAGATCTACGCAGTCCAGCCGTTCTTCAACACGCTGGTGACCTACACGCTGACGGGTGCGGAGCTGAAGGCAGTGCTGGAACAGGGGCTCGACGGCGATGGACCTGATCAGCTTCTCGCGCCATCGGCTGACTTTTCCTACAGCTTCGACCGGTCGCGGCCGATGGGCCAGCGGATTGCGCGAATGGCGCTTGGCGGACAGGAAATCGATCCGACCGCCGACTACCGCATCACCACGAATTCCTTCCTGGCAGGCGGCAAGGACGGCTTCACCATGCTGCTGAAGGGGCGCGATGCGGTGACCGGCGGTTCCGACCTCGATGCGTTGGAAGACTGGATCGGTGGCGTCGCCATCCGCCAAATCCCGACAGAGGAACGTGTCATAGAGGCGAAGCGTTAGAACCCGACGCCGTCGGGCCAGTGCGGGGCGGCCAGACCCATCACCTTGAACAGTGCGCCCATCTGCCCTTCGCCGATCAGGCGGTCCTTGGCGGCATGGATCGCCTTGGCATGTTCGGGCGCGAAAGCCGAGAGGCTGTCGGCGCGCATTTCGATGCCGAGCTCGCGCAGCCAGCGGCCCTGCGTCACCGTGCCGAGCCAGCGGCAGCCGCGCGATTCCGCGATCGGCACGAGGGCGGAGAAATCGACATGGGCGGTAAGGTCGGCCTCTCCCGGCATGGCGAATGGATCGACCCTTCGGTGCGCGCGCAAGGCCTGCAGGGTGGAACCGTTGCGCGGCTCGTCATGGCCGTAATCGATCAGCAGCGCTGCTCCGCCCTGTTCCACCAGCCGCCCCGCGACCTCGTAAACAGTGGCGGCAGCACCCGGGCAGGTTTCGAGAATGGTTCCGGGCTCTGTATTCCGGCGCGCCTCGGGCACAGCCGCGTCCATCGGCTTATCGCCGGTGACCGGAACGAACTGGCCGTCCTGCAATCCCACAAGCCTCTCGCGCCAGCCTTCGCCGGTCATCACCAGCTGACGGACCGGCAGCGCATCTAGGAACTCGTTTCCGACAATCAGCAGCGGGCCGTACATGGGAATGGACGAGAGGTCGTGGTGCCAATGGGCCTGGGGTACCGTTGCGAGCTGAATGTCCTTCAGCGCCGTCGAGGTTTCGACGAAGTGGACCCTGGGCTCCAGCCCATAGCGCTTCGCCGCCCGCAATGCGTCGCGCGCGAGTGTTCCGCGGCCGGGACCGAGTTCGACATAATGCACCGGATCGTCGCGGCCCGCGCGGATCCAGATATCGGCCAGCCACAATCCGATCAGCTCTCCGAACATCTGGCTGATTTCCGGTGCGGTGATGAAATCGCCGTCCTCGCCCAGCGGATCGCGGTCGCCGTAGTATCGCGTGTTCGATTCGCCCATGTAGTGAGTGATGCTGATCGGCCCGTGCGATTCGATGAGCCGCCTGAAGATCGCAGACAGCGAATCTGCCGGCTTGCCGGTCTCGCTCATGCTGCCGGCTTGCCGCTTCCCAATGGGGGACGGATCAGGGCCCGGATCGCCAGGGCCAGACCCAAGGCGATCAATGGCATGGTAAGCCACTGCCCCATGGAGAATCCCGTCTTTTCGGCAAAGGTCAGAAGCTGGGCATCGGGTTCGCGGAAATATTCGACGAAGAATCGCGCTGCGGCGATACCGGCTGCAAATGTTCCAACGAGCAGCCCAGGGCGGAACCGTGCCCGGGTCTTCCAGAACAGCAGCAGCATGACGACGATCAGCAAGGCGCCTTCCAGTCCGGCTTCGTAGAGCTGGCTGGGATGGCGCGGGAGTCCTGTAGGGTCGTCAGGGAAGATCATCGCCCAGGAGACATCGGTCTCCCTGCCCCACAGTTCGCCGTTGACGAAATTGGCGAGCCTCCCGAACAACATGCCGAAGGGCACGACCACCGAGATATAATCGGCGACGCGCAGGAAATTAAGCTTGTTGCGCCACGACACCCAAGCGAGCGCCAGCACGACGCCAATCAGTCCGCCATGGAAGCTCATGCCGCCCTGCCACACCGCAAGCAGGTCTCCGGGGTTGGCCCAGAGGCTGGGAATGCCGGTCTCGCCGCCGGTGTAGAATGTCGCGTAGCCGAGCCTGCCGCCCAGGATGATGCCCAGCGTGCAATAGAAGAACAGGTCGTCGGCATGGCGCTGCGCCAGCGGCGCGCCAGGAGATTTGATCATGCGCGATAGCAGCCAGTAGCCCAGCAGGATGCCCGCGAGATAAGCAAGCGAGTAGAAACGCAGGGTGAAGAAGCCGAGGTCAATGCCGTTCGAAAGGCCGAGTTCGACCCATTGGATCGGTCCATCGGCAGCGGCAGCTGAAATCAAAAACAAGATCGTCGTCCCCAAGCTGAAACAGCACAATCCGGACAAGGCGGCCCCTGTCGCATTGTGCGCACTTGTGCCACAGCGAATCACCCTATGGTAGCGGGCAGGCCAACTGCGCCGTCCCATCTGTGGATATCGATGCGGGACTATGCCTCGCTAACCGCAGCGTCTAGGATTGCGGCATGAACGTGATCCGCATCCCCAACCAGCGCGACGTCATCGACCGGCGCATGCTGACCGAAGCCATCGCCGCGATCGTCGATGACAAGGGTGAGGCGGCGGGCAGGCAGGATATCGTCGAATTGCTGCGTGCGGCGCTCAGGGACGGCCGCAAGGAAATCGGACGGCGGCTGGATGAACGGCCCTATGCCGGACATGACGCGGCCAATGCGCAGGCCTTCCTGATCGACCAGATCATCAGGATCATACATGATCACGTCACCGGCAATGTCTATCCCGTCGGCAACCGCTCGACGGGCGAGCGGATGACGATCATGGCCGTGGGAGGGTATGGTCGCGGCGAAATGGCTCCGCATTCGGACGTCGACATCGCCTTTGTGACGCCGATCAGGTCGACGCCATGGTGCGAACAGGTGATCGAGGCGATCCTCTATTTCCTGTGGGACCTCTCGCTGAAGGTTGGCCAGTCGAGCCGGTCGCTCGACGAAATGGTCAAGATGTGCCGCAGCGACCTGACGATCCGCACAGCCATGCTCGAAGGCCGCTATGTCTGGGGCGACCAGCCACTCTTTGCAGAAGCACGGAAGAGATTTCGCGAGGAAGTCGTCGCCGGCACCGAGCGGCAGTATATCTCGGAAAAGCTCGCCGAACGCGAGGAACGGCACAAGCGCATGGGCGACAGCCGCTATGTAGTCGAGCCCAATGTCAAGGAAGGCAAGGGCGGTCTGCGCGACCTCCAGACGCTCTACTGGATCGGCAAGTACATTCACAGGGTTCGCTCGGCGGCCGAGCTCGTCGATGTCGGCTTGCTGACCGACCAGGAATTCCGCTCGTTCCGCAGGGCAGCAAATTTCTTCTGGGCGGTGCGCTGCCATCTTCACAACATCACCAACCGGGCGGAGGACCGCCTGACCTTCGACCTTCAGCGCGAGGTCGCTGACAGGATGAATTTCTCCGACCGGTCAGGGCAGCGCCCGGTCGAACGTTTCATGCAGCTGTTTTTCAGGCATGCGAAGACCGTCGGCAACCTGACCGGCGTGTTCCTGGCGCAGTTGGACGAGCAGTTCACCTCACGCCAGCGGCGCGGGCTGCTGGCAGGATTCAGGGCGAAACCGCGCACGCTCAAGGGCTATGTTGTTTTCGGCGGAAGGATCAAGGCGCCCACCGATGACTGGTTCCGGCAGGATCCGGTCCGGCTGATCGAAATCTATGTGCTTGCCGACCAGAACGACCTCGAAGTGCATCCCGAAACGCTGCGCCTCATCACCCGGGACGTTAAACTCATCAAGGATGAGCAACGCAGGGATCCGCGCGCCAACGAGCTGTTCATGGAATTGCTCACCAGCCGCAACAAGGCCGAAATCGGTTTGCGGGCGCTCAATGAGTCCGGTGTGTTCGGCCGCTTCGTTCCTGACTTCGAGCGCGTCAACGCGCAGATGCAGTTCGACATGTACCACCACTTCACGGTGGACGAGCACACGATCCGGGCAATCGGCCTGCTGGCGCGGATCGAAAAAGGCGAGCTCAAGCAGGACCATCCGCTGGCGCACGATATCGTTCACAAGGTGAGATCGCGCCGCGCGCTCTATGTATCGGTGCTGCTGCACGACATCGCCAAGGGCCGCGGCGGAGACCATTCGGTCCTGGGCGCCGAGGTCGCGATGGAGCTTTGCCCGCGACTTGGTCTCGACGAGGACGAGGCCGAGCTGGTCAGCTGGCTGGTCCGCCAGCACCTCACGCTGAGCGATACTGCATTCAAGCGCGATCTCGCCGATTTCAAGACGATCAGCGATTTCGTCGAGGTGGTCCAGTCGCTCGACCGGCTCCGCCAGCTCACGGTGCTGACGGTGGTCGATATCCGCGCAGTGGGCCCCGGCACCTGGAACAGCTGGAAGCGCCAGCTCATCACCGAGCTGTTCAAGGGAGCGGAAGAGCAGTTGCGGCTGGGTCATGCTGAATTCGGACGGGAACACCGGGTTGCCGCCAAGAAGGCAGCCGTCGCCGAGAGGTTGGGCGAGGGGAAAGACATTCTCGACCGTGCCGGCAAGCATTTCCGTGACGCCTACTGGATCGCCGAACCCGACGACATAATCGCCTTGAATCTTGTCCATTTCCAAGCCGTTATGGATGCAGGCGACGCTCTATCCATCCAATGCGAAGTTTATCCTGCGCGTGGCGCGACGCTGGTGACGGTGGTCGCGTCCGACCATCCCGGCCTGTTCTACCGCATCGCCGGAGGCATCCATCTGGCAGGCGGCAACATCATCGATGCGCGTATCCACACGACGCGCAACGGATACGCCATGGATAATCTGCTGGTGCAGGACCCGCTCGGTCGCCCCTTCATGGAGCCGGACCAGCTCGATCGTCTCAAGACATCTATCGAGAACGCACTGGCCAACCGCGTGCAATTGCTGCCCCAGCTGATCGCCCGGCCGGACGCGCGGCCGCGCGCCGATGCATTCGAGGTTCGCCCGCGCGTGCTGGTCGACAACAAGGCCTCGAACCGCTTCACGGTCGTCGAAGTCAATGCCAGGGACCGGCCCGCCTTGCTCAACCGGCTGGCACGTGCGCTGTTCGAAGCGAAGCTGACCCTGCATTCGGCCCACATCGCCACCTATGGCGAGCGCGCAGTCGACACGTTCTACGTGACCGATCTGCTGGGTGAGAAAGTGCAGTCGGAAGACCGGCTGAAGGATCTCGAAAAGCGCCTCCTGACAGCCGCGAACGAAGAGACGATCGAAATCGAACCGGCCTGAGCTGGCGGATTGCGAGTCACTCTTCCCTGATGCCGGAGAGCCCTTCGTAGCCGAATGCGGCATCGGCGCGAAACTGCGCGCCGGCGGTCGGTTCCGGCGGGCTTTCGGGCATGACCGGCAAATGCGCCCCGCGCCGTTCGAGTTCGTGCGCAATCCTGTCCATCAGCGCCTGCCTGGTTTCCGGCTTCGGGTGCAGGATTTCGGCGGGATTGGCCATCAGCGGCAGTAGCGGCAGGGCGCGATCGACCGTCATTTTCGCGTGTGATCCGCACAGGGATACATTGCCGACCAGTATCTCCGCGCCTTCGAATGACAGCGTCGCCTTGCCGCCACTCCATGGCAGCCATTCCGGCAGCCGGAGATCGAAGCCGTTCTCGGTGAGCGCCACCGAGCGAGCGCGGGTCGGCAGCGGAAAGCCGTCTGCGTCTGTGAGCGTGAGATGACCCGGGGCATTGCGGCTGATGGCGCTGGCAGCGATCTCACGCCATGGCGGCGCTTCCTGCCACGGTGCCCTGGCCATCTTGCCGGGAGGAGCGGGGTCGGATTGCGGAAATACGGTCCCGGCCGGCGCGCGCCATTCGGTGGGCGGCTCGTCCATCGCGGCCGGGCTGTCCCACCAGCGTACCACGGCGGGTTTCACGCAGACGACGATGCGCGTGAAATACGAGAGCGCGTGCCGCGTCACCGAAGCATAGTCGGTCGTCGCCGGATCGAGCATGGTGGTGAGGATTTCCTCGCAGAGATAACGTTCGAGATTGGCCTGCAAGTCCGAATCCCGGACAGCGGCAAAGCCGCCGACCGAGACGACCGGATCTTCGGCACCGCCTTCGAACAACATGCCAACATGGGGATTCCTGCGCGCGCGTTCCGCCTTTACCGGGTAGGCGAGGCCTGTGGCGCAATCGATGGTCTCCAAGTCCTCGCTGACGAAGGGGACCAGTGGCGAATTGATCGGCACCCCGGCCTTGCTGATTGTCGCCCACTCGCAGACGAAGCGCGACCGGATGAGGTTTCCGACACGCTCAGGCAGGTGATCGAGATAGGTCATGGCGCTCTCTCCGGTTCGGCCTTGCAACTATTCCCGGCCCGATGCGCTCCACAGCCTCGTGATCGCTTCATCGCGCCCAATCAGCTTCAGCATCAGCGCCATGTCGGGCCCATGATCGCGCCCCGTCAACGCCTGGCGCAGCGGCAGGAACAGGGCTTTGCCCTTGCGGCCCGTCGCGGCCTTGAGCGCGCCGGTCAGCGCATGCCATGGATCGTCGCCCCAGTCCTGCTCGTTAAGCGTCACGGCGGCTTCGGCAAGATAGGCGCGCGTTTCGTCGTCGGCTGGTGGCAGTGGCACCGGACCCTTCACGACCTTCCACCAATCCCCGGCCTGCTCGACCCGCTCTATGTTCGGCCGGATCGCTTCCCAACCCGCCTCACCCATACCGTCCGGCAGGCGTTGTCCCACCGCATCATAGCCAAGCCCGTGAACGATTGCGGTGTTGACCCGGTCCAGCTCCGCCTCGTCGAAACGGGCGGGAGCACGGCCGAAACGGGTAAGGTCGAATGATGTCGCCAGCTCGTCCAAACCCAATGACGGGTCGACCGGATCGGACGTCCCGATCCGCGCTAGCAGCGCCACGACGGCTTCCGGTTCGATACCGTCCGCGCGGAATTGTGAGACGCTCAGCGAGCCGATGCGCTTGGAGAGCTTGCCCTGCGCCCCGGTCAGCAGTGCCTCGTGGGCGAAGCGCGGCGGTGGCGCGCCCAGTGCCTCGAACATCTGGATCTGCGTTGCGGTGTTCGAGACGTGGTCTTCGCCGCGCAGCACGTCGGTGATGTCCATCGCGATGTCGTCGATGACGCTCGGCAGCATGTAGAGCCAGGACCCGTCGGCGCGGCGGACTACCGGGTCTGAAAGCTGGGCCGGATCGAAATACTGCTTGCCGCGAATTCCGTCCTGCCAGGTGATTGGCGAAGCATGGTCCAGCTTGAAGCGCCAGTGCGGCCTGGTCCCCGATGCTTCCAGTTCGGCGCGCCGTGCTTCGGAAAGCTCCAGCGCTGCCCGGTCATAGATCGGCGGCAGGCCTCGGCCCAGCAGGACCTTTCGCCGCAGCTCGAGCTCCTGAGGTGTTTCGTAGCAGGGGTAGATGCGGCCTTCGGCGGCAAGGCGTTCGAATTCGCGCTCGTAATCGTCGAAACGGGCCGACTGGCGCTCCTCGCCATCGGGGGAGAGGCCCAACCAGTCGAGGTCCTCTCGGATCGCATCGACGAAATGCTCGCGGCTGCGTTCGCTATCGGTGTCGTCGATGCGCAACAGGAACCGCCCGCCCGCCTGTTTGGCGAGCAGCCAGTTATGCAACGCGGTGCGGATGTTGCCGACGTGGAGATGGCCGGTCGGAGACGGCGCAAAGCGGGTGGTGACGGAATTCACGAGGTCACACGCTCCTGAAAGCTCTGCGGATTTGCATCATTTGGGCCATGGCTGCCTGATGCCGTCTGCAGGCTGTTGCCGCAAATGAAAAACCCTCCTCACGGGAGGGCTGCGAGAAATTCCGGAAGAAGTAGAAAGGGGACCGGCGACCGGCTTGCACCGGTCGCGGTCCCCTTTCCAGAATGGTTGGCTGTTCGCCGCCTTATTCGGCAGCAGGAGCCTCTTCGGCGGCAGCTTCTTCAGCCGCACCTTCTTCGGCAGCGCCTTCGTCAGCGACGGCTTCTTCAGCCATGGCTTCGGAACTTTCCGCTGCGGCGTCATCGGCGGCAGGTTCGGAACCGCTGCAAGCAGCGAGAGCCAGAGCGGCAGTCGACGCAAAAGCGGCGTAAACGATCTTCTTCATGCGAATCCCCTTGGAAAACTGTGGCGCTAGCGCCAATCCATAGCGAGCAAGCCCGCAAGCCCCCTTTAGACGAGGGTCATGCTGAACGCAAACCCCAAATCTTGGCCGGTGAAAAGCCCGGGAATCCTAGGGCTTGCGATGATATAAAGATATCTTTATATCTAGTTGCGATGCGGATCGATCCACTCTTGCGGGCGCTTACCGACCTGACGCGCATGCGGATTTTGCGGCTGCTCGCCCATATGGAGCTGGCCGTGGGCGAGCTTGCGCAGGTGCTGGGGCAGAGCCAGCCGCGCGTTTCGAGGCACGTCCGAATCCTGTGCGACGCCGGACTGGCCGAGCGGCACAAGGAAGGCAGCTGGGTGTTTCTGAGAGCCGGAATCGCCGAAGACCGTGCCCCGCCGCTCGGGGCTGCTGCTGCGCGCTTGCTTGCGGTAGCCGAACGCGACGACGCCGCCTTTGCCGCCCGTTGCGCCGAGGACCGCCGGCATCTCGCCGCGATCCGCGCCAGCCGGGAGGAAAGCGCTCAAGGATATTTCGCTCGCCACGCAGAGGAGTGGGATACGCTGCGGTCGCTTCATTGCGCCGACGAACCGGTTGAGGCGGCGCTGGCAAAGGCGCTGGGCGAGGGCGGCCTCGGTTCGCTGCTTGACATCGGTACCGGCACGGGCCGCATCGCAGAATTGCTTGCGCCCTGCGCCGATCACGTCACCGCTCTCGACAAGAGCCCGGAAATGCTGCGGATCGCGCGTGCACGGCTGCAGGACCTGCCGGCGGACAAGGTCGAGCTGGTCCAGGGCGATTTTGCCGATCTGCCTTTCGAGGACGCGCGCTTCGATACGGTGCTGTTCCACCAGGTGCTGCATTACGCGCTCGAACCGGAAGCCGTTCTGGCCGAAGCCGCGCGTGTCACCCGCGACGGGGGGCGCATCGCCATCGTCGATTTCGCCGCCCATGACCGCGAGGAGCTGCGCGAGCGCCACGCCCATGCGAGACTTGGCTTTTCGGACGAGCAGATGCTGGGGATGCTCAGCGAAGCCGGCTTCGCGTGCGATCCGGCGATCGCACTTCCCGGTGCGCAACTGACCGTGAAAATCTGGACCGCGAAGAAGCAATCCGGCAGGAAGCCAAGGGCACGCGCAACGGCGACAGGAAAGGCCACGGGACAATGACCGAGCAGTACGATTCCGCGAAAGATTCGCCGCTGTTCGCCATCCCGCCCGGCGATATCGACGTGTCCTTCGAATTCTTCCCGCCCAAGACCGATGCGATGGAAGCCCAGCTGTGGGATGCGATCGAGACGCTGATGCCGCTCAGGCCCCGCTTCGTCTCGGTGACCTACGGCGCGGGGGGCTCCACGCGGGAACGCACCCACAACACTGTCGCGCGCATCCAGAAGGATACGCCGCTCTCCGCCGCCGCGCACCTCACCTGCGTCGAGGCGACGCGCGAAGAGATCGACGAAGTCGCCGAGCAATACTGGCAGGCTGGCGTGCGCCACATCGTAGCACTTCGCGGCGATCCGCCGAAGAAGGGCGAGAAATATCGCACCCAACCGGGCGGCTATGAGAATGCCGAGGCGCTGGTAAAGGGCCTGAAGGCGCTGCATCCCTTCGAGATATCGGTCGCCGCCTATCCCGAGTGCCACCCCGATTCCCCGGACGAGCGGTCCGACCTCGACAACCTCTTGCGCAAGCTCGATGCCGGGGCCAGCCGCGCGATCACACAGTTCTTCTTCGAGCCCGAAACCTTCTTCCGCTTTCGCGACAAGGCTGCCGCTGCCGGCATATCGGCCGAGATCGTGCCCGGCATCATGCCGGTGATGAGCTTTGCCGCGGTGTCCCGCATGGCGGCGATGTGCGGAACGTCGGTGCCCGGCTGGATGGGAACAATGTTCGAAGGCCTCGACGACAAACCCGCCGCGCGCCAGCTCGTCTCGGCCACGCAGGCGGCAAGGTTGTGCCACAAGCTTTACGTCGGCGGTCTGCGCCAGTTCCATTTCTACACGTTGAACCGGGCGGAGCTGACCTACGCGGTCTGTCACCTGCTCGGCATGCGCCCCGGAGACAAGGCATGACCGCCGAAAGTGAATTCCGTGCCCGGGCGGCCGCAGGCGTGCTCGTCTTCGACGGCGCCTATGGGACGGCGATCCAGCGTTATGGCCTGACCGAGGCCGACTATCGGGGTGAACTGGATCTGAAACTCGACCAGAAGGGCAATAACGACCTGCTGTGCCTGACCCGGCCCGATGTCATCGGCGAGATCCACACCGCCTATCTCGGTGCCGGCGCCGACATGATCGAGACCAACACCTTCAGCTCGACCCGGATCGCCATGGGTGACTATGGCTGCGAGCATCTGGTCGATGACATCAACCTCGCCGCCGCGACGATCGCGCGGGAGGCCGCCGATGCCGCTCAGGCTTGGGACGGAAAACGCCGCTTCGTCGCCGGCTCGATCGGCCCGACCAACAAGACGCTGTCGATATCGCCCGATGTCAACGATCCCGGCTTTCGCGAAACCGATTTCGACACGCTCAAGGGTAATTACCGCGAGCAATGCGACGCGCTGATCGAAGGCGGCGTCGACTTCCTGCTGGTCGAAACCTGCTTCGACACGCTCAACGCCAAGGCCGCCGGGCTGGCCGCGCGCGAGGCGGAGCGCGCATCGGGGCGCGAAGTGCCGCTGATGATGAGCTTTACCATCACCGACATGAGCGGGCGCAACCTTTCCGGTCATACGATCATGGCCTTCTGGTACACGCTGCGGCATCTGAAACCGCTCACTATCGGCGCCAATTGCGCCTTCGGAGCCGACAAGATGCGGCCCTATCTTGCCGAACTGGCGAAGGACACGGACGCGCTCGTCATGGCCTTCCCCAACGCCGGCCTGCCCAACGAGCTTGGCGAATATGACGAACTTCCGGAAAAGACCGCGGAACTGATCCGCATCTGGACCGACGAGGGCCTGGTCAACGTGGTCGGCGGCTGTTGCGGCACCACGCCAGCCCATATCGCCGCGATTGCGAAGGCGGTGGCGGAGGCGAGGCCGCGCGCGTTGCCCGAGCTGGAAGTGAAGACAAGACTTTCGGGCCTCGAACCATTCACGATGGCTGCATGAACCAGAATAACTCTTCCCGCTTCGTCAATATCGGCGAGCGCACCAACGTCACCGGATCGGCCAGGTTCAAGAAGCTGGTGCTGGCGGGCGACTATGCCGCCGCCGTCGAAGTCGCGCGCCAGCAGGTCGAAAACGGCGCGCAGATCGTCGATGTCAACATGGACGAGGGGTTGCTCGACGCTGTCGAGGCGATGACCACTTTCCTCAAACTGATCGCTGCCGAGCCCGACATCGCGCGCGTGCCGGTGATGATCGACAGCTCGAAATGGGAGGTGATCGAGGCCGGGCTCAAATGCGTTTCCGGCAAGCCCATCGTCAATTCGATCAGCATGAAGGAAGGTGAGGAGCAGTTCCTCGAACACGCCCGCAAATGCATGGATTATGGCGCGGCGGTCGTGGTCATGGCGTTCGACGAGACCGGCCAGGCCGACACCAAAGAGCGCAAGGTCGATATCTGCAAGCGCGCCTATGAATTGCTGACCGGCACCGGTTTCCCGGCCGAAGACATCATCTTCGATCCCAATATCTTCGCGGTCGCCACCGGCATCGAGGAGCATGACCGCTACGGGCTCGACTTCATCGAGGCCGTCGCCGAGATCAAGGCGGCCTGCCCGCATGTGCATTGCTCTGGCGGCCTCTCAAACCTCTCCTTCAGCTTCCGCGGCAACGAGACGGTACGGCGCGCGATGCACTCGGTGTTCCTCTATCACGCGATTCCCGCCGGGCTCGACATGGCGATCGTCAACGCCGGCCAGCTCGACGTCTACGACCAGATCGACACGGCGCTGCGCGAGGCCTGCGAGGATGTGATCCTGATGCGGAGAGAGGATGCCACCGAACGCCTCATCGAGCTTGCCGAAAGCTTCAAGGGCGTCGACGCCAAGGCCGAAAAGGAAGCCGAGGAATGGCGCGGCTGGGAGGTGGCGAAGCGGCTGGAACATGCCCTCGTCAAGGGCATCGACGCGCATATCGTCGAAGATACCGAGGAAATGCGCGCCTCAACATCAGCGGCTGGCGGTCGGCCGATCGAAGTGATCGAAGGCCCGCTGATGGATGGCATGAACGTCGTCGGCGACCTGTTCGGATCGGGCAAGATGTTCCTGCCGCAGGTGGTGAAATCGGCCCGCGTGATGAAGAAGGCTGTCGCCCATCTCATCCCCTTCATCGAAGCGGAAAAGGGAGCCGGCGCCAAGGCCAAGGGCCGGATCGTGATGGCAACGGTCAAGGGCGACGTCCACGACATCGGCAAGAACATCGTCGGCGTGGTGCTCCAGTGCAACGGCTACGAGGTGATCGACCTCGGGGTGATGGTGCCTTGGTCGACAATCCTCGAGACGGCACAGGCCGAGGATGCCGACATCATCGGCCTGTCGGGCCTGATCACCCCGTCGCTCGACGAGATGGTGACCGTCGCCGAGGAAATGCAGCGTGGCGCTTTTTCCATCCCGCTGCTGATCGGCGGGGCGACCACCAGCAAGGTGCACACCGCGCTCAGGATCGATCCGGCTTATGACGGACCGGTGATCCATGTGCTCGACGCATCTCGCGCGGTCGGCGTCGCCTCGCAGCTGCTGTCCGACACGCAGGCCACGGGCTTCGTCGCCGATACGGCCGCCGAATACTCCCACATCCGCGAAGTGCGCGAAGGCAAGGGCCAGAGCGCGCTGCTGCCGCTGGAAGACGCCCGCATCAACGGCTTTGCCGCCGACATGGCCCTGAAAGCGCCGCCGCCGCTGCGGCCCGGCCTGCACGCCTTCGACAAGTGGGACCTGTCGGACCTGCGCCAGTATTTCGACTGGACGCCCTTCTTCCGGGCCTGGGAACTCGCCGGCACCTACCCCGCGATCCTCGATGACGAAGTGGTCGGCGAAAGCGCACGCAGCCTCT
>CAYPFE010000008.1:0-20137 GCA_964409895.1 uncultured Novosphingobium sp. | reverse complement strand
GGCCGCCAGATCGCCTGGAACTGATAGGTCGTCCAGCTGCCCTTGACCTCGGCGGACAATTCATCGTCGCTGATGAACTCGTATGGCCAGTCGCGCGCCTCGAACAGCGAGGCGAGCATTTCGACCGGGGCTGCATCGTCACTGCCGCCAAGATGGTCTTCGATGGTTCTCATAAAATTGGTCATCGGCCCTTTCGTATCGCAGGCTGGATGCGGCGATACGCCCTGTCTCGACAATGGTCGGCCTATCAAGGACTGCGCATAACTCGACAACTCTGTTTACTATATGTGGAAAATGGAGCCTCGAGGCGGTTTGCCACCTAGTCTGAGAGGGGCTCCACCACCTGGCCAGCCGGGCTGATCCACAGATAGGGATCGTTCATTCCCGCTTTTGCGAGGCTGGCAAGGAACGCGTCTGCGGCCTTGCGGCTGGCAAACGGTCCGGTGAGCATGCGGTTGGTACGCCCGTAATCGCTCACATAGGCCTTTTGCCCCTTGAACAGCGAGGCCTGGGTGCGATTGAGCTTGCGCCAGTCATATCGCAGCGCCGCCACGTTCTGACCGACGCCAAGCTGCACCCAAATGCGGCTGGGATGACTGGGTGGCGGAGGTTTGGCCGGTTCGGGCTTTGGCTTGGGCTTGGCCGGTTCGATCTTGCTTATGTCCACCGCACCTGATGCCGGTACAGCCTTCCGCACCGGTTTGCCGAGATCGCTGAACAGCTCGGAGAAACTTGGTTCCTGCGCGGATTGCGACTCCGGAGCTGCGAGTTCAGCAACGGTCTCCGGTAACGGCTTCTCCGGTGGTGGGGTCTCATTCGGCTTGCTGGTACCGGGCAAAGCCGCCAAGTCGAATCCCGGCGCGGTCGTGGCCATTGGCGTACCGGCAGCGGAAACTGGTTCTGACATTGACGCTGGTTCGGGAACCGGAGGTGACACCGGGGGTGTGGAAACAGGTGAGGCCGGTGCAGCAGGTGCCGCTGCAACCGCCGCAGGCTCCACGGGCGCGGTCCGGGGTAAAGGAACCGGTGCCGGCTTTGGCGATGGCGCTGGGGCTGGTGCCTGCTTTGGCTCCGGCTTGGCCGCAGGTTCGAGCGCTGGCTTGACGACCGGCTGAACCACTCCAGACGTCTCACGCGTTGGCTTCAAGTCGGGAGGTGCGATCCGCGCGACGTCAGCCTGCGCGATTTTCTCCGCGTCCTTCCTGGCATCCTTCCTGGCACGGGACTTGCGGTCCGGGGGATTATCGGATCGCGCAGTCTCCTGGCCACGCTTGGACTGCCGCTTCTTGCTGCCCAGCGCTTCGCCCTTCGGCACCAGTGCGGCGTCGACCGCAGCAACCTCCGGCCTTGACGGCGCGATCATCGCATACTGGCCAACTCGAGGATCGTCCCTTCCCACTTCCGAGGCGCGCGGGAACCGGCCGAGATTGGCGGCAGCAGCCTGTTGTGCCGCAGTCAATTGGGGCATGTACCTCAGATAGGGAACGATATTCTGGGCCAGATCGGCAGGAAGCAACGTATTGGTGACGTCCACCGCTTCCTTGACCCTGCCGCTGATTGCCAGCACGAACGCGCGGGTACGCCATGCCGGCTTGTCCTGCTGGCGCAGCAAGGGGAGCAGCATTTCCTCGGCCGCTCCAGGATCGCCGCCAATCGCCAGGCTGATTGCCAGCCTTCGCCTTATTTCGCCGCTTGTGTCACCCGCGAGCACCTTACGATAATAATCCTGGGCCAGCGAATTCGCGCCGACAAGGTCATAGGCAAGCCCCCGCTGGGGCGCGACGGAGAGCACATTGACGCCAGCCTTCTCCGCCTCTTCGAACATCGGAATTGCAGAATAGGGATCGCCGCCAAGAACCAGGGCGCCCGCGAGCCCCGCCAGTGCCCGGGCGTTGCCCGGCAGCGCATCGCTGGCCCTGCGGAAGAAGCCTTCTGCCGCCTCGAAATCGCCGAGCGCCAATGCGGCTTCTCCTGCTTCGGTCAAGGCGTTGTCGTCACCTGGATTACGGGCTAGCCGTACAAGCGCCTCGTTCAGCCGCATGGCCTCCGGGCCGGGAAGCGGCTGGACGACAGGCTGGGCCACGGCCTGCTGCGAAGAGGACAAAGTTACGGCCAAAAGGGCCGCGATCGGCACAATAGCGCAACGTGCCCAGACCAGTTTCAACGAATGTGCTCCTGCCAAGATCGCGATCCACCCAAAACCGATTCGGCCGTCACCTTCGCGATCGGGCCTGTCCTGGGCCAGTCCTATGACGACATCCAAATGAACCGATCACGAATGGAACGGGCGAACAGGCGCTACTGGTTGTTCTGGCGTCCCAGGAACCGGGGGATATTGAGTGACGATCCATCGTCTTCCTCGTTATCCTCATCCTTGTTTCCCTTGGTGCCGCGAGACAGGTTCGCCATCCGTTCGAACAAGGTGCTTCCGGCAACAGGCGCACGCGGAGCCTCTTCCGCGGGCGCCGCTTGCGGCGCGGGCGCGTCAGCCTGCTGTTCCCCGGAAAACGGCGCGACTGGCTCGTTGCGATCGACAAGCCGGCTGGCATCGAGCAGCAATTCGTCCTGCCCGCCCTCGCCCGCTTCAGGCTCTTCAGCGATGTTGTCCGCGCTGAGATCCAGAGGTTCGGCAGCAGCCGGTGCGTGCACCCCGGAGAGACTTGCATAGGGCGCCTCGGATTCCGCCTCGCCCTCCTCTTCGTCTACATCGCCAATGTTGTTGGCGCTTTCCGCAACCGGCTCGGGCACGGACGAAAAGGCTTCCGATTCATCCGCAGCCTCTTCGATGACCAGATCAAGCGGCTCGGATTCCTCACCGGATTCCGGTTCCGGATCATAGGATTCGGGAACGGCTGGCGCCTCAGCCTGCTCTGGTTCCGGTTCCGGGCTGGCTTCCGGTTCGGGGACAGCTTCAGTCTCCGGCGCTGTCGGCAGAACGGGTCCCCGCGACTTCCCGAGGTTCAGTGGACGCGAGGATTCCTGGGCTTGCTCGGCTCTCTGCTCGATACCCGTCGCGACCACCGAAACGCGAATGCTTCCCGAAAGGTCGGGATTGAAGGCGGACCCCCAGATGATGTTGGCATCCGGATCGACGAGTTCACGAATATGATTGGCCGCCTCGTCGACTTCGAGCAGCTTCATGTCCTCGCCGCCGATGATCGAAATGATGACGCCCTTGGCGCCCTGCATCGACACACCATCGAGCAGCGGATTCGCAATCGCACGTTCGGCCGCTTCGAGTGCGCGGTTCTCGCCCTCGCCCTCGCCGGTGCCCATCATCGCCTTGCCCATTTCGGCCATGACCGAGCGCACGTCGGCGAAGTCGAGGTTGATAAGGCCCGGCATCACCATCAGGTCGGTGATCGAACGCACGCCTTGCTGGAGCACCTCGTCGGCCAGGTGGAACGCTTCCTTGAAGGTGGTTTCCGCCTTCGCGACCAGGAACAGGTTCTGGTTGGGAATGACGATCAGCGTATCGACGTGCTGCTGAAGCTCCTCGATACCCGCTTCGGCCGCGCGCATCCGCCGCGTACCTTCAAACAGGAACGGCTTGGTCACGACGCCGACGGTGAGCACGCCCCTGTCACGCGCCGCCCTGGCGATGATCGGTGCCGCTCCCGTCCCGGTGCCACCGCCCATGCCGGCGGCGATGAAGCACATGTGCACGCCATCAAGCGCACGGTCGATCTCTTCAAGCGTTTCTTCGGCCGCAGCGCGCCCTACTTCTGGCCGCGATCCGGCGCCCAGCCCCTGGGTGATGTCCGGCCCGAGCTGGATGCGCGTCTCTGCGACGGAATTGTTGAGCGCCTGGGCATCGGTATTGGCGACGACGAAATCGACCCCTTCGATGTTCGCATCGATCATGTTGGCAATCGCGTTCCCGCCTGCGCCTCCGACACCGACCACGACAATATGCGGTTTCAGTTCTTCGATCGAAGGAGGTCCGATATTGATGCTCATGTCACTCTCCTGGCACACACGCCGGACAAGATTTGGCTGTCATTTCGTGAATGCACTCAACGACTCGCCGAATCAAAGCACGGCAGGCCTTTGTCCACAGTCGGCTGAACGATATGCTGATGCGCTAAATCGGACATCAGAAGTATTCCTTAACTGCCCGGAATACGCGGTGGACAAGACCGAATCCGTGATAGCCGATGGTCTTCTGGTAGCCCGCGCCAACAGTGCGAACATCGACGGGATCGGCGGCCGCATAAAGCATCATGCCCGCCAGCGTCGAAAAGCCGGGTTTGACATGCGCCTCAGGCATCCCCGCAAGGTGCGGAACGCGCCCGATCCGCACCGGCTTGCCAAGAGCGGACTGCGCAAAATCGGCCAGGCCGGTGAGCTCCGCACCGCCGCCGGTGAACACGACCTGCTGGCTGCGCTGATTGGCAAAGCCCGGTTCCTTGAGGACCTTGTTGATCTCTTCCATGAGATGGCCGAGCTGGTTGGTGATCACACCGACGAGTTCGGCGCGGGGAATACGGTTCTTGTCATCGGCATGGCGGGCGATCGGTCCTGTTTCTTCCTCGCCGGGCGCGTTCACCGGGATCATCTCGCGGTGGTCGGAAGGGCTGGCTATCGCCGAGCCATTCACGCATTTGAGCCGTTCCGCCTGATAGCGCCTGATCCCGAATGCCGATGCGATCGCGTCGGTGATATCTCCCGAGCCGATCGGGATCGCCGCCAGCCCGGTGATGATACCGGCCGAATAGGCAGCGACGTTGGTAACCTCGGCGCCGAATTCGACGAGAGCCACGCCGAGATCGCGCTCTTCCAGCGACAGGCTGGCATAGCCTGCCGCAATCGGCGTACCGACAACCGATTCAACCTCGAGATGCGCATTCTGCACCGCTTCTGTGATATTCCGGATCGGGGCGCCTTCGGCCAGCATGACATGGATGTCGACGCTGAGCCGTTCCGCGTGAAGCCCCTTGGGATTGGCAACGCCATGGGCCCCGTCGAGCCGGTACTGCGCGGGTTGCGCATGCAGCACCATCCTGCCGTCCGGCTGGATCACGTCGCGAGCCGAGCGCAGGAGATCGTCGATGTCGTCCTGTTCGATCCGCCGACCGCCGATCTCGATCTCGACATCGGCAACCTGGCTCGCAAGGCCCGCTCCGGAACAGCCGATCCAGACGCTCGATACACTGACGTTGGCCATCCTTTCGGCCCGTTCGACGGCGTCGCGCACCGCATAGGTCGCCGCCGTCATGTCGGTGACATAGCCACGCTTGATGCCCTGCGAGGCGCGGTGTCCGGACCCGAGCACGATCAGGTCTCCATCTTCCGTGATCCCGGCAACGATCGCGGAAATCCGGAACGAACCCATGTTTACCGCGCCAAGAACGCGCGTGAGCCGGGGACCCGCCATCAGTCCTTCTCCTCCTGATCGGCACCGGCGCCCGTCAATTCCTTCTGCTGCGCCCGGCCAGGAATGCGGAAATAGATGCGGTCCGCCGCGCGCATGTCGAAGGCCACGGCCTTGCCTCCAAGCAGCCGGTTGGTGCCATCGAGCCGCGCGAAAGTGACAAGCGCCATGGCCGCTTCCCGTTCCCCTTCGGGCAATGCCAACACCTGATCGGTCGAAAAGGTGATATTCCAGCGGCGATTGCCGATCCATTCCGCCTCTCGCATGCGAGGCTTCAGAGCGGGCGCTGCCTCCATTAGCCGGGTGAGGCTTTCCACTCGCTTGCCTGCGCCCGGTCCCGAAACCAAGAGCAACCCCTTGGCGCGTTCGGCATTGACGGTCTCGAGCTCGTGACCGGTGCCGTCGATCAGCACCAGCCGGTCGGGCTTGCGATGCACTGCCTGCGGCTGGCGTTCGACGATATCGATGACCAGCGTATCGGGCAGCTGGCGAGAAACCCGTGCATCCTCGATCCAGGAAAGCGAAAGCAGTTTCTCACGCAACGCATGAATATCGACCAGCGGCATCGCCTGATCGCGCTCGGCCAGCACGCGCTCATAGACCTTGAGCTCGTTCATCTGTTCGACTCCGCGGACGTCGACCCGCCGCACCTCGAAACCGGCATCGCCCGCAAGCGCCACCAGCTGGCGGTGAGCCATGGCCGGCACTCCCGCCATCGAGGCGACGAACCAGGCCATCACCGCGCAGGCTCCAAGGATCACTGCCAGGAAAACGCGATGCAGCTGTTCTTCGCTGAGCGGCAGCCAGGCCATGACGCGATCGAAAAGCGAGCCGGTCTTCGCTTTCGCCTTGCGGATCTTGCGCGCCTTGCCTTGCGCAGCGGCGGTCTTTCGCGCGCTCTTTGCCTTTCGCTTGATCGTCTGGCTCATGGCGCGGCCTCCCTTGGTCTTGCATCGGACAGCGCCTCGGCAATGATCGCTTCCACGAGGTCCGGATATTCGAGCCCGACATGGCGGGCCTGCTCGGGAACGAGGCTGAGCGGCGTCATTCCGGGCTGGGTGTTGACCTCGAGCAGGAACAGCCCGTCGAGACCCTTCTCGTCGTCCCAGCGGAAATCGGAGCGGCTGCATCCCTTGCAGCCGAGCAGCCTGTGCGCGCGCAGAGCGAAATCGAGGCAGGCTTCGGCGATCTCTGCGGGAATGTCCGCAGGACAGACATGGTCGGTCATCCCGTCGGTATATTTGGCGTCGAAATCGTAGAAGCCGGACTTGGGCTTGAGTTCGGTGACAGTCAGCGCCTTGCCACCAATCACCGCAGTGGTCAGTTCCTTGCCGCGAATGAAGGGTTCGGCAAGCAGACTCGGAAACTGCTGCCAAGGCCCCTTCGCCTCGCGTCTGATCGGGTTGCCGTAATTGCTGTCGTCCGTGACGATCGCGACGCCTACGGACGAACCTTCGTTCACCGGCTTCAGCACATAGGGCCGTGCGATTGGATCGCGCTCGTAGAGTGTTTCGGATTCGACGATGTGTCCGCCCGGCATCGGGATACCTTGCGGCACCAGCGCCTGCTTGGTCAGTTCCTTGTCGATGGCGATGACCGACGTGGCGAGGCCCGAGTGGGTATAGGGAAGACCCATCAAGTCCAGCATGCCCTGCACCGTGCCATCCTCTCCCGGCGTCCCGTGAAGGGCGTTGAAGACGACATCGGGCTTCGCTTCGGCCAGCCGCTGGGCGACCTCGCGAGTCATGTCGATCCGGGTCACCTTGTGACCCTTGCCTTCGAGCGCCTTGGCGATGCCCTCGCCGCTCACCAGCGAGACTTCGCGTTCGTTCGACCAGCCGCCCATCAGAACCGCGACATGAAGTTTGGGGAGCGTCATTTCCGCCCTACCCTCTGGATTTCCCATTCGAGTTCGATGCCTGAGCTCTCCTTCACCCTGCGACGCACTTCGTCGCCCAGCCCCTCGATGTCGGCACTGGTCGCACTGCCGGTGTTGATGAGGAAATTGGTGTGCTTCTCGCTTACCTGAGCGCCGCCCATGGCGAGCCCCCGGCATCCGGCCTCGTCGACCAGCTGCCATGCCTTGCCGCCCGGCGGATTCTTGAATGTGGAGCCGCCGGTCTTGGAGCGCAGCGGCTGGCTGGCCTCGCGCTCGGCGGCGATACGGTCCATCTCCGCCTGGATCGCGACGGGCTCCCCTGACCGGCCCCGGAAACGCGCCGCAACGACGATCGATTGCGCGGGTAGTTCCGAATGGCGGTATGTGTAACGGAGGTCGGCAAGCGGCAGCGTCACCAGCTCGCCAGAGCGTAGTACCACGTCGCAATCGACCAGGATGTCCTTTACCTCGCTGCCATAGGCGCCACCGTTCATCCGCACGAAGCCGCCGACTGTACCGGGGATCGAGCGCAGGAATTCCAGTCCGGCAATGCCCTTGTCGCGCGCGGTCGACGAGACCAGGATCCCGCTCGCTCCGCCGCCGCATTCAAGCGTCACCGCATCGACCGGCTCAACCTTCGCAAAGGGTTTGCCGAGACGAACGACCACGCCCGGCACGCCGCCGTCGCGGACGATGAGGTTGGAGCCGAGCCCCAGCGCCATCACTGGCACATCGGATTCCAGTTCGCGCAGAAAGCTCTGCAGGTCCTCGACGTCCCTCGGTTCGAACAGCCAGTCCGCCGATCCGCCGGACTTGAACCACACCAGTGGTGCGAGGGGAGCCTTTGCCGTCAGCTTGCCAGCCACACTGGGGAGAGTTTCGGCCATCATGCCACCCTCCGCGCCGCGATCGCATCGGCAAGGCCCGCTGCCCATTTGGTAATGTCACCCGCACCCAGGCAGACGATCATGTCGCCCTCGGCCACGTCCGCCGCAAGCTTCTCGGCAAGGTCGTCGGCGCCCCCTACCACAAAGGCCGCCCGGTGCCCGCGAGCCTTGATCCCGGCGACGAGTGCCGCAGCATCGGCGCCCTCGATCGGCTGCTCGCCGGCGGGATAGACCGGTGCCACATAGACCACGTCGGCATCGTTGAAGGCGGTCTGGAATTCCTCCATAAGGTCGCGCAGGCGTGTATAGCGATGCGGCTGGGCGACTGCGAAGACCCTTCCGTTCACGCCTTCCCTTGCCGCAGCCAGCACGGCGCGTATCTCGACGGGATGGTGACCGTAATCGTCGATCACCGGCACACCGCCGACTTCGCCGACCCGGGTGAAGCGCCGCCTGACGCCGCCGAAATGGGTAAAGCCGCCGCGGATGACATCGTCGGCGCATCCCATCTCGACCGCCACAGCCACTGCGGCCAGCGCGTTCTGGACATTGTGGCGCCCCGGCATGGGGAGTTCGATCCCCTCGATCCGCCTCGCCGTCCCGGCGCGCTCGCGGATCACCGCATCGAAGCGGTTGCCGCCCGGAACCGGCGTGACATGCTCGCCGCGCACGTCGGCCTGGGCTGAAAAGCCGTAGGTGATGACCCTGCGGTCACGCACCTTGGAAATCACCGCCTGCACTTCGGGATGGTCGATGCACAGCACCGCGGCGCCATAGAACGGCACATTCTCGATGAATTCGACAAAAGCGCCTTTTACCGCGTCGAAGCTGCCGTAGTGATCGAGATGTTCAGGGTCGATATTGGTGACGACCGCAATCGTACCATCCAGCCTGAGGAAACTTCCGTCGCTTTCGTCCGCCTCGACCACCATCCATTCGCTGGCGCCGAGCCGGGCGTTGGAGCCGTAGGAATTGATGATCCCGCCGTTGATCACGGTCGGATCGATCCCGCCGGCATCGAGCAGGCAGGCGATCATCGAGGTGGTGGTGGTCTTGCCATGCGTGCCCGCGACCGCGACCGTGCTTTTCAGCCGCATCAGTTCCGCCAGCATCTCGGCACGGCGCACCACCGGGATGCGGTTCTCAAGAGCAGCCGCCACCTCGGGGTTGTCGCGCTTAACCGCAGTAGACGTCACGACCACGGCGGCCTCCGCGACATTCTCCGCCGCGTGGCCAATCATAACCGCAATGCCGCGCGCGCGCAGGCGCTCGACGCTCGGCCCCTCGGCGATGTCCGAGCCCTGCACGCTGTAGCCGAGGTTATGCATCACCTCGGCAATGCCCGACATGCCGATCCCGCCGATACCGACGAAATGGATCGTGCCGATGTCGGTCGCCACGCCCTTCATTCGTGAGGCTCCAGCGCCAGCGCCTCGCTGCCCTGCGCCTTCTCCGTTCCACCGAGACGGATGACGTCCATCAGCGGCGATCCGCCGAAGCCCTCGACAAGGTCGGCGAGGTCTGAGGCCGCATCGGGATAGCCGCAGTTCCATGCTGCATGCGCCGCATTGGCAAGCGTTTCGGGATGCTGCGCCATCGCCTGGATTTGCTTAGCCAGTTCGGAAGGTGTGAACTTGTCCTGGCGGATCATCCTCGCGCCGCCGGACGCGACGATCTCGCGAACATTGGCTGCCTGGTGATCGTCCGTCGCGATCGGCAGCGGCACAAGGATCGCTGGCCGGCCGACAGCGGTCAATTCGGCAATCGTCGATGCTCCGGCTCGCCCGATGAACAGATGCGCGTCGGCCAGACGCTCGTCCATGTCCTCGAAATAGGTCGCCAGTTCTGCGGGAATGCCATGGCCAGCATAGCGCGCGCGGACGCCCTCGATATCTTCGGGACGGCATTGCTGGGTCACCTGCAGGCGCGAACGCAGCACCGGGGGCAGTATGGCAAGCCCGTCTGGAACAACCTCCGACATGACCCGCGCTCCCTGGCTGCCGCCGGTGACGAGGATGCGCAGCAGCCCGTCTTCGCAGAACTCCGGAAAGGGCTGGTCGCGCAGCGCCAGCACCTCGGCGCGCACCGGATTGCCGACCAGCGTGACCTTGGCCGAATGCTTGTCGGCCAGCCGGTCGACCTTGCGGCATGAGGTGGCAATCGCATCGACGCGGCCGGCCAGAAAGCGGTTCACCCTTCCCAGCACGGCGTTCTGCTCGTGAATCACCGAAGGGATCCCCGCCGAAGTAGCCGCCAGCAGCGCCGGCAACGCGGGATAGCCGCCGAAGCCGACCACGGCGGTCGGTTCGAAACTCTCGTAGAGCCGCAGCGCCATGCTGCGTCCCTCGCGGATCGCAAGAAGCCCCTTGATCCAGCCCAGCGGGTTGCGGCCCTCGATCCTTCCGGCGGGAAGAACATGGGCCGTTAGTGCTGCTGGCTTGCCCGGAATCGCCGCGCCCCGTTCGTCGGTGATGAGCGCGACATGATGTCCGCGCGACGTCAGTTCCGAGGCAAGTGCAAAAGCCGGGATCAAGTGCCCGCCAGTGCCCCCGGCGGCCAGAACGAAATGCCGGCTGACGCCGCTCATCGCATGTCTCCCATGCCGGGAAGCGGGAAGCTTTCCCGCTTGATGAAAGGATTGCGCCTGGTGATGGCAAGCAGCAGGCCGATGCTCGCGCACATTGCGACCGTGGAGGACCCACCGTAGCTGATCAGCGGCAGAGTCATGCCCTTCGAGGGGAAAAGCTGAAGGTTGACCAGGATGTTGATGAAGGCCTGCCCGCCAAACTGGACGGCGAGGCCAGTGCCCGCAAGCACCGTGAACAGGTCTTCCTCCTCGACTAGGCGGAGCAGGACACGCGCAACAACCGCCAGGTAGAGCAGTATGACCACCGCGCAGGTAACCAGCCCGAACTCCTCGCCGATCACCGAAAAGATGTAATCGGTATGGGCTTCGGGCAAGGCCAGCTTGCGCGTGCCGAGCCAGAAGCCGGTTCCGCTCCAGCCGCCTGCTTGCAGGGTCTTGTCGGCGAGGTCGACATGGTCGAAAGGCGTGCCCCCGGAGAGGAAAGTGTCGATCCGCGAACGCGCATTGTCGTAGAAGGCGTAGGCCGCGACCAGCGCGGTGACCCCGGCAACGCCGCTCAGGACGATCCGCTTCACCGAGAGCCCCCACATCAGCACCAGCGCGAACCAGACACCCCCGAACAGCACTGCGGAACCGAAATCGGGCTGCAACATGAGCAAGCCGCAGACAAGCGCCATGAGCGCCGCGCTGATCGCGACGACCGGGAGCTTATGGTCGCGTATGCCCCAGCTCAGGATCCATGCGAGCAGGACCGGATAGCCTGTCTGGAGGAACGACGAGGGCTGGAACGTCATGCCCAGATTGATCCAGCGCCGGGCGCCATTGACCTCCGTGCCAATGGCCGGAACCAGCATGAGAGCGACCAGCATCGCACCAGCGAACAGGATTGCCGCACGGCGGGCCATGTCCTTGCTTAGCATCGAAGCCGCAATCATGGCGGCCAAGCCAAGGGCCAGCCATCGAAGATGCAGCATGAAGAAATGCAAGTCGTCGAGTTGCACCGATCCGGTCGAAAGCCGCCGCGCACTCGATGGCGAGGCCGCAGCGACAGCCGCCGCACCCAGGGCCATCAGGAACAGCGCAAGGATCAGGCCAACGCGGTCGATTTCTCGCCACCAGATCGCCAACTCGCTACGCCGGCTGCGGCGGTACTGGACGCTGCTGGCGCCAGGATTCGCAAGCACGCCGGGAACTTCAGGATGTGTCGCCATCAGCAAGCTCCTCCGGTAGCGGCCTGCGGTTCGGTCAGAGCCTCGACGATCTGGCGGAAGGCATCGCCGCGCGCCTCGTAATCGCGGAACTGGTCGAAACTGGCGCAAGCCGGAGACAGCATTACGATCTGGCCCGGCTGCGCAGCCGCCTTTGCCTGACGGATTGCTTCCGCAAGCATTTCGCTGCGGATGACCGGCATATGCGGAGACAGCAGCTCCTCGAAGCGCGGACCGGCCTCTCCGATTACATAGGCGGCAGCGATATTCCCGAACCAGGGCGCGCATTCGTCGAGATCGTCACCCTTGGGCAGGCCACCGGCAATCCAGTGAATGCGCCGCTGCGAACCGGGCGGAAAGGCTGCCAGCGCAGGAGCCGCGGAAGCTGGATTCGTGGCCTTGCTGTCGTTGATGAACAACACGCCGTCCACTTCGGCGACGCGCTCCATGCGGTGCGGGAGACCGCGGAACGTCGGCAAAGCAGCCTGCCATTGCGGTTGCGAGAGACCCAATGCTTCGACGATAGCAACCGCGACCGCTGCGTTCTGCAAATTGTGCGGTCCCTGCAATGATGGCCACTCGCGCTGAAGGTCTACGATTTCCTTCCCGTCCACACGTTTGACATGTCCTGGTCCGAGGCGAGACTCGTGCCGCCCGGCTATCGCCTCGGTTTCCTCGTCGCCCGTGCCGAATACGGCAATGTGCCCGGACGACTGCATTTCGAACAGGCGCTCCTTGGCATGCATGTACTCTGCGAAGCCATCATACCGGTCGAGGTGATCCGGCGTAACATTGAGCAGCACAGCGACATTGCAATCGAGGCTATAGGTCAGATCGATCTGGTAGCTCGACAGTTCCAGGACATAGACGCCGCCGGCGCGAAGCGGATCCTGCCCAAGGATCGGCAGTCCGATGTTGCCGCCCATGCGTGTGGGAACGGCCGCGCTTTTAAGCAAGTGATGGACAAGCGAGGTCGTCGTCGACTTGCCGTTGGTTCCGGTGATGCCGACAACCCGGTGGGCAGGCAGCGTCGGGCGGGCTAGCGCGAACAACTCGATATCGCCGATTACCGGCACCCCCGCTTCGCGCGCAGCATCGGCGATGGGATGGCGATTGAGCGGGACGCCGGGCGAGACGACGATGGCATCGATACCTGACAAATCGGCAGTTGCCGGATCGGCGAGTTCCACCCGGCCAGCGATCGCCTGGCGGGGCTCCTCGCGGTTGTCCCAGGCCATGACCCTGGCACCGCTCGCCAGCAGCGATTCGACCGCCGCCATGCCCGATCGGGCGAGGCCGAGGACCGCGTAATTCTTTCCGGCAAAGGCTTCGGAAACGATCATCCGCGGTCCGCTACCTCAGCTTCAGGGTCGACAGGCCGATCACCGCCAGCACGATAGAGATGATCCAGAAGCGGATCACGACAGTCGATTCAGCCCAGCCCTTCTGTTCGAAATGATGGTGTATCGGCGCCATGCGAAAAACGCGCCTGCCTGTGCGCTTGAACCAGAACACCTGGATGATCACCGAGGCCGTTTCCATGACGAACACGCCGCCGACGATCAGCAGCACGATTTCATGGTGGGAAGCAACCGCAATCGCCCCCAGCGCCCCGCCGAGTGCAAGGCTTCCGGTATCGCCCATGAAGACCGCCGCCGGTGGCGCATTGAACCACAGGAACGCGAGCCCTGCTCCCATGATGCCGGTGCAGAATATCGCGAGTTCGCCAGCACCCGGGACATGCGGGATACCGAGGTACTCGGAATAGTCCGCCCGTCCGGCAAGATAGGCAAAGATGGCATAGGCCCCGGCAGCAATCACCACCGGCATGGTCGCGAGCCCGTCGAGCCCGTCGGTGAGGTTCACCGCATTGCCGGCGCCGACCATGACGAAGGCGGCGAAGACGTAATAGAAAGGGCCGAGCGGGACGTAGTGATCGCTCAAGAACGGAACGTAGAGGTTGGTGCTGATCTGGCTGACGATGATCCAGGAGGCGATGCCCGCGACGACGAACTCCATCAGCAGCCGCACCCGTCCTGACACACCCTTGTGGCTGCTCTTCGTGACCTTGTCATAATCGTCGAGAAACCCGATCGCGCCGAACCCAGCGGTCACCGCAAGGCAGGCCCAGACGAACGGATTGGTCAGGTCCATCCACAACATCATCGCGACGACAAGCGCGGTAAGGATCATCAGCCCGCCCATTGTCGGCGTGCCTTTCTTCGCGAAATGCGTCTTGGGACCGTCTTCCCGGATCGGCTGCCCCTTGCCCTGCCTGACCCGCAGCATGGAAATGAAACGCGGGCCGATGATGAGGCCGATGAGCAGCGCGGTCATCAGCGCCGCACCGGCGCGAAACGTCTGGTAGCGGATGAGGTTTGCGAGACCTTCGAATTCGAACCATTGGGCGATCAGGTAGAGCATCGCGGGGCCAGAACCTAACTTTCCTGCCGTGACAGAGCTGCGACAAGCGAGGCAAGGCCGACCGAATTTGAACCCTTGATCAGGACCGCATCATCGCGTTCCAGCCCGAAGGTCCGCAAGGCGTTCGCGGCTTCCTCCACATTGGCGCAATGAGCGAAGGACAGGCTCTTGCCAAGCGATGCGCCCGCCGCTTTCCCCAGTTCCTCGGCCAGCGCCGCCATTTCCTCGCCGACCAGAATGGCGTGGTCGAGCCCGGCCTTGCGCATCGGTTCGGCAAGCGCGGCATGCAGCTCCGGACCATGACTGCCCAGTTCCTTCATCGCTCCCAGCACGGCGATGCGTCTGCCGGCAGCGGTCTGACCAAGCTGGGCCAGCGTCGCTTCCATCGAAGCCGGATTGGCGTTGTAGCTTTCGTCTATCAGCAGCGCATCGCCCCCCTCGGCGGCGATGACGATCCGGGCGCCGCGGCCGGCCAGACCCTGCATCTCTGCGAGCGCGAGGCCGGCTGCGGCAAGGTCTCCCCTCGCCGCCCGGACCGCGGCCATTACCGCCAGCGAATTGGTCACCCAGTGGTCGCCGGGTGCTGCCACGGTGTAGCATATCCTGCGGTCGCCAAGATCGGCGGTGACCAGCGATCCTCCGCCTATCGCCGGCACCGCGTCGAGCAGGCGGACATCCGCGTGGTCAGAACGTCCGAAGGCGACGACGGTTTCCGTGTGCTTCAAGGCAGCATCGCGCAGGCGCTCGAAATGAGGACTATCGGCGGGGATCACGGCGGTTCCACCCTCTTCTAGCCCGTCAAAGATCTCGGCCTTGGCGTCGGCGATTGCCTCTTCGCTCCCCAGCATCTCGATATGGGCCGGTGCGATTGCCGTGATTACAGCGATGTGCGGGCGCGCCTGGACAGTCAGGCCGGCGATTTCACCTGCATGGTTCATGCCCATCTCGAAGATGCCGAAGCGGCTGCGAGCAGGCATCCGCGAAAGGCTGAGCGGTACTCCGACGTGATTGTTGTAGCTCTTGAGCGAGCGGTGCGCAGCACCGCGACTGGAACGGTCAAGGGTTGCGTACAGTGCCTCCTTGACGCTGGTCTTGCCGACCGAGCCGGTCACGCCGAGGATTCGTGCCCTCGTCCGCTCCCTTGCCGCCGCGCCCAGCGCCTCGAGTGCGGCAGTAGTGTCGTTCACCAGCACATGGGGCCCGTCGACAGGCCGATCCACCACCACGGCCGAAGCACCGGCCTTGTAGGCGTTTTCGACAAAGAGATGGCCGTCGGTCGCTTCGCCCTTGAGTGCGAAAAACAGGTCTCCCGGCACGACTTCGCGGGAATCGATTTCGACACCGGAGACCAGGAAATCGGCATTAGCCGTACCCTTGACGGCGCGCGCAATGGCGATCGCGTCCCACAGTGCGAGTGCATCGTCATCAGCCGGCAGCCCCGGCCACTCGAGAATGCGCGCTTGTGCGTTCATGCCACTTGTCTCCCCCTGCTTCCGGCCATCTCGCGAGCGACCGCGACGTCGTCGAACGGCAGCACCCGCTTCGCCTCGCCCCGCCCGATGATCTGGCCTTGCTCATGCCCTTTGCCGGCGATGAGTACGATATCGTCGGCTCCCGCCTCGGCGATCGCCGCACCAATTGCTTCGCGCCTGTCACCGATCTCGCGCGCACCGCTGCAGCCTTCGAGCACCATCGCGCGAATTGTCGCGGCATCCTCGCCTCGAGGATTGTCGTCGGTGACGATCACGCCGTCCGCAAGGCTGCTTGCCGTGCGCCCCATCTCGGCGCGCTTGCCTGTGTCCCGGTCACCTCCGGCGCCGAAGACGACGGTCAGCCTGCCCTTGCAATGCGGCCTCAGCGCTTCGATCGCGGCCGTCAGCGCATCGGGCGTGTGCGCATAATCGACGTAGACGGGTGCGCCTCCTGCGGTGATAGCCGCCCGCTCCAGACGACCTCGGACCGGTTGCAGGCGCGAAAGCCCGTCGAACGTCGCATCGGCCCCTCCGCCTGTGGCGAGAACGAGTCCTGCTGCTACAAGCGCATTTGCGACCTGGTAGGCACCGATCAGCGGCAGGTTGATATTGCGCCATACCCCCTGGTGTTCGATTTCGATCTTCTGGCCGAGCTGCCCCGGTTCGCTTGACAGCAGCCGGATCTGTTCGCCTTGCCGGCCGACCGTGAGGAGCCGTAATCCGCGCCGCTCGGCATGGGCTGCCGCGCGTTCGGACCATTCGCCATCGGTCCAGATCACCGCTGTTCCGCGATCAGACACCACCTCGTCGAACAGGCGCATCTTGGCGGAGAAATAGTCGTCCATCGTCGCATGGTAATCGAGATGGTCGCGGCTGAGGTTGGTGAAGGCACCCGCCGACACCGCCGGTCCCTCGCTGCGGAACTGCGCGAGGCCATGGCTGGACGCTTCGTAGGCGACATGGGTCACCCCTTCGCGAGAGAGTCCGGCCATGGTCGCCAGGAAAGTCACGATATCGGGCGAGGTCAGGCCCGTCGGTGCCGTATCCTCGCCCGTGGAGATCCCCAGCGTGCCGATCGATGCGGCCCTGTGACCGGACATGCGCCACAACTGGCGGACCATTTCGACAGTGGAGGTCTTGCCGTTGGTGCCCGTTACCGCTGCGATAGTCGCGGGAACCGGGACGAAGAACTGCGCGGCAAGGCGAGCAAAGGCGCGGCGCGGTTCAGGATCGGCAATGAGGGCTGCACGCTCGACCACCACGCCGGACCTGGCGACCACCGCCACCGCTCCGGCCGCGACGGCGGCGGGAATGAAATCCTCACCATTGACCTGCGCGCCCGCAAACGCCCCAAACACGCAGCCCGGCGCGACTTTCCGGTGGTCGATGGCGAAGCCGGTTACCGCAACGTCGGGAAGGCCGGACGGATCGAAGCCGGCGGCGGTGGCTATCTCTCCCAGCTGCATCAGTGCGCCTCACCGGGGATCAGCGGACGCAGGTCCGAAATGTCGATGTCGCGAGTTTCGTCCGGCATGATGCCCAGCAACGGGCCGATACGCGGCACCACCCGGCCTACAACAGGCGCCGCATTCCATGAAGCGGTGCGCTGGCCCGACGTGGCGGCAGTGCCCTTCGGTTCATCGAGCATGGCGATGACGACATAGCGGGGATGGTCCATCGGAAATGCCGCTGCGAAGGTTGAGACCAGCGAAGTGCGCCGGTAGCCACCGGCACCCGGCTTTTCCGCCGAGCCGGTCTTGCCGCCAATGCGGAACCCCGGTGCGTCCGCCTTGCGCCCGGTTCCGTAGACGACAATCATCCGCAGCATCTGGCGAAGCCGCGCGCTGGTCGATGCCTTGAACACGCGCCGCCCTTGCGGGATCTGGTTTGGTTCCAGCTTGCGCAGCGTCGCCGGTCTCCAGATGCCGCCATTCACCAGCGCCGCATAGGCCGACGCAAGGTGCAGCGGTGTCACGGCGATACCGTGGCCATAGCTTACGGTCATCGTCGTTATCCGGGCCCAGTCATCGCCGGGCCATAGCGGATGTCCCTTCGCCGGCAGTTCGATATAGGGCCGCTCGTTCATCCCCAGCGCCCGCATCGTCGCCCGCAGCTTCTTTCCACCAAGTTCGTCCGCGATCTGCGCGGTGACGATATTGGAGGAATGGATCAAAGATTCTGGAACATTCAGCGAGGCGCCGAGCGCATGGCTGTCGCTGATGCGAAACTTGCCAATCGAAAGCGCCCGATCCGATTGGAAACGGCGACCAAGATCAGTGATCGTCCCGGCGTCAATCGCCGATGCGACGGTGATCGGTTTGAAGGTCGATCCGAGCTCATAGACCTGGTTGGTCACCCGGTTGAAGATGTTTGGCGTGGCCGAACGGTCGATCCGGTTCGGGTTGAACGCGGGCAAGGATGCAAGCGCGAGCACTTCCCCGGTTTCGACATCGAGAATAACTCCGGCAGCGCCCTTGGCGTTGCTTTCATACATTCCTCTGCCGAGTTCGTCCTCCAGCGCCCCTTGAACCCGCACGTCGATCGACAGCACCGCCGGTTCTCCGCGACTGCTGCTTGCGGTGAGCCGGTCATCAAAAGCCTGCTCCATCCCGACACGGCCAGCCCCGTCGGCCGAAACGAAACCAAGCACATGGGCGGCCATTGCTCCCTGGGGATAGTAGCGTTCGGCCTCGCGCGGGAATTCCAGCGCGGGCTCTCCCAGCGCATGAATGCGGTTGGCTTCTTCGGGAAGGATCCGCCGCCGCAGATATCCGGGCTTGCCTGACGCGAGCCGCTTTGCCGTCTCCGCCACGTCCATGTCAGGAAACACGCGATGAAGGGCTTCTGCCGCCGCGCGTGGTCCCTTGACCAGCGGCGGGCCGTCTTCAAGCGCGTCCGGGTTGAACCAGAGTGCATAGGCATCGATATCGCCCGCCAGCATGACGCCGTTGCGATCGACGATCTCGCCGCGATCTGGCAGCAGCGCATCCGCCAGGCTCAGGCTTCGCGGAGCGCCTTCGAAGATGCCCAGCAGTCCCAGCCGGATGATCGCGCAAGCCGCAAGTGCAGCGAACAGTGCAAGCAGCCACAGCGCCCGCCACTTGGCAATGAGCAATGAGCGCTGCCTGATATTCGCCAATTCGCAGCGGCCACTGGTGACCTTGGTCGAGCTGGCAAGCGAAGCCATTATTGACTTGCTGCCTCAGGCCTGGCGCGGGTCAGCCTTTCACCAAGGCTTTCGGCGTCGATAGCCCCCCCGATCGGGTCGTTGCTCTCGGTCGGCTTGACCGTATGGACTTCGGCATTCTTCACACGCCCGGACACCGAGCTAGCAGCTCCGTTCTTTTCGACGGGTGACGCTATGGGCAGGATAGACGCCATCCCTTCGGCCGCGGGTGCCACGGCTACCCTGATGGGAGCAGGTGAACCCGGCCCACGCGTGTGACCGAGCACGGCCAGCTGTCTCTCACCCTCGATATATTGCTGCGCACGCGGCGCGACGTAACCGAACTCCACGTCGTTCAGGGTCTTGAGCTGATGCTGGTTCGAACGTGTCTGGAACTCGGTCTCGAGAAAGGCGATTTCGTTTCTCATGCCGATAATCTGGCGTTCGGTCTGATGCACTTCGCTCTTGACCGCATTGACGCGGAGAGTGAGCGCAGCCGTTAGCGCGGTGCAGATGCTGAGCAACGAGGCCCAGCCGATCGATCGAAGGCGGTCGCGAGTCAGGTTCATGCAGCCAGCCTTTCGCGCGGTGGCGCATCGGTTCTGATGGCCGAGCGAAGGGTGGCGGAGCGGGCGCGCGGGTTTCGGGCAATCTCGGCCTCGCTTGGGCGGACGGACTTGTGGATATCAGCAAAGGTCGCGGGCGCCTGGATTGCCACCTCAGGCAGGTGACGCGAGCCGCCCGCCTTCGCTGCGGCAGCGTCGCGCAGGAAGTGCTTGACGATGCGGTCTTCCAGGCTGTGGAAGGTGACGACAGCCAGCCGTCCATCGCTCTTCAGCAAATGCTCGGCGGCAAACAGGCCCGCCTCCAGCTCGTCCAATTCGCCGTTCACATGGATACGGATCGCCTGAAAGCTGCGTGTCGCCGGGTCTTTCGGTGCGCCAGGGCGGTAACCCAGGGCCTTGCGGACGGTGCTTGCCAGTTCACCAGTCGTTCCAATTGGCCGGGCGGCGACAATGGCGCGGGCGACGCGGCGGGATTGCCGCTCCTCCCCGAAGCGATACAGCACGTCGGCGATGTCTGCTTCCGGCGCGGTGTTGACAAAATCCGCCGCCGTCGGACCGTCACGACCCATGCGCA
>CAYPFE010000007.1:0-20171 GCA_964409895.1 uncultured Novosphingobium sp. | reverse complement strand
TATCGTCCATCGCTGCCTAGGTGCGCATCACGAGGGGAGCGGTCAACTGTTTCCTACGGGAAATCAGACGCATTCAGCGGTTTTTCCATAAGTCTTTTTTTCGATTTGACCGCTATTCGGCAGTTGCCCGCAGTGCCGGGAACGATTGATTCCCGCGCCGGCAGGTCTATAGGCCAGCCCATGCGTACAGCCCGGATCACTCGCAAGACCCAGGAAACCGACATCGCCGTCGAGGTCAATCTCGATGGCACCGGTGCCTATGACGTTTCGACCGGGATCGGTTTTCTCGATCACATGATCGAGCAGTTCTCGCGCCACTCGCTGATCGACATTACTTGCCGGATCGAGGGCGACCTGCATGTCGACCAGCACCACACGACTGAGGACAGCGCCATCGCCATCGGTCAGGCGATCGTCCAGGCGCTTGGCGACAAGGGCGGGATCGGCCGCTACGGCTCGGCCTATTCGCCGATGGACGAGACGCTGGTGCGGGTCGCGCTCGACATCTCGGGCAGGCCTTACCTTGTCTGGAAGGCCGAGTTCACCCAGGAACGCCTGGGCGAAATGGACACCGAGCTGTTCGAGCACTGGTTCCATTCGATCGCACAGGCCTGCGGGCTGACGCTGCATGTCGAGCTGCTGTACGGTCTCAACAACCACCACATCTGCGAAGGGGTATTCAAGGGGTTTGCCCGGGCGATGCGTCAGGCGGTCGACCTCGATCCCCGCAAGGCCGGTGCGGTTCCCTCGACCAAGGGGCAGCTTGGCGGCTGAGCCGGACTATGGCGGAAGTGCTGGCATTGATCGATTACGGCGCGGGCAACCTCCATTCGGTTGCCAATGCGCTCAAAGCCGCCGGTGCGCCCAATGTTACGGTGACCGCCGAGCCCGATGTCGTGCGCGCGGCGGACCGCATCGTCCTGCCGGGCGTCGGCAGCTTCAAGGCATGTGCGGAAGGGCTGACGTCGATCCCTCATCTCGTCGAGGCGATGAGCGAGCGCGTCCATGTCGGCGGCGCGCCGTTTCTGGGCATCTGCGTCGGCATGCAGCTCTTGGCAACGCGCGGGCTGGAGCATGGCGAGACACCCGGGCTCGACTGGATTCCCGGCGAGGTCCATCTGATCGAGCGCACCGATCCGGCGATCAAGGTGCCGCACATGGGCTGGAACGACGTCGCGCTGGCGCCGCATGTCGGGGTGGATTGCCTGATCGAGCCAGGCGAGGCCTATTTCCTGCACTCCTACCATATCGTGCCGGATGAGGGCCATGACGTGGCGGCAATGACCGACCACGGCGGCGGCCTGGTGGCGGCGGTCGCCCGCGATAATATCGTGGGCGTGCAGTTCCACCCGGAAAAGAGCCAGGCCTACGGTCTTTCCCTGTTGTCGCGCTTTCTGGAGTGGAGTCCTTGATCGTCTTCCCCGCCATCGACCTCAAGGCCGGCCAGGTCGCGCGCTTGGCCGAGGGCGACATGGCGCGCGCCACCATCTATGGCGACGATCCGGCGGCGCAGTCGCTGATCTTTGCCGAGGCGGGTGCGCAGTACCTCCACGTCGTCGATCTCGACGGCTCGTTTGCGGGACGGGCCGAGAACCGCGAGGCGGTGGAAGCGATCGTCGAGGTGTTTCCGGGCCACGTCCAGCTTGGCGGCGGCATTCGCAACCGCGAGGCGGTGACGGGCTGGTTCGACCTTGGCGTCAGCCGCGTGGTGATGGGCTCCGCCGCGCTCAAGGACCCGGAATTCGTCAAGGACATGGCGAAGGAGTTTCCCGGCGGCATCGTCGTCGCCGTCGATGCGAAGGGCGGCATGGTCGCGACCGAGGGCTGGGCCAAGGTCTCCGATGTCCCGGTGGTGGACATGGCGCGCCGCTTCGAGGATGCGGGTGTCGCCAGCCTGCTGTTCACCGACATCGGCCGTGATGGCCTCCTCAAGGGCTGCAATATCGACGCCACCGTCGAACTCGCACGCCAGACCGGCCTGCCGGTGATCGCCAGCGGCGGCGTCAAGGGTCTTGACGACATCCGTATGCTGGCGGTCCATGCCGACGAAGGTATCGAAGGCGTGATTACCGGCCGCGCGCTCTACGAAGGGCGACTGGACCTGGCTGCGGCGATCCAGATGGCGGAGCGAGAATTGCGATGACAGTCCGCATCCGCGTCATCCCCTGCCTCGACGTCGCCAATGGCCGCGTGGTCAAGGGCGTCAATTTCGTCGATCTCAAGGATGCGGGTGATCCAGTCGAACAGGCGCGCGCCTATGACGCGGCGGGCGCTGACGAGCTGTGTTTCCTCGACATCACCGCCAGCCACGAGGCGCGCGGCACGCTGCTCGACGTGGTGCAGCGCACCGCCGAGGTATGCTTCATGCCGCTCACCGTCGGCGGAGGGGTTCGCACGGTCGAGGATGCGCGCGAGCTGCTCTTGGCGGGCGCGGACAAGGTCGCGGTCAACTCGGCGGCGGTTTCACGGCCCGAGGTGGTCGCGGATATCGCCGCCAAGATGGGCAGCCAGTGCATCGTCGCTTCGGTCGATGCGAGACGGCAGGGCGATCGCTGGGAAATCTTCACTCACGGCGGCCGCCGCCCGACCGGGATCGACGCGGTGGACCATGCGATCCGGCTGGCGGAGCTTGGGGCGGGAGAACTGCTCGTCACTTCGATGGACGGTGATGGCACGCAGGCAGGATACGACCTCGAACTCACCCGCACCATCGCCGATGCGGTGTCGGTGCCGGTGATCGCCAGCGGCGGCGTCGGCACGCTCGACCATCTCGTCGAAGGGGTGACCAAAGGCCATGCCAGCGCGGTGCTGGCCGCCTCGATCTTCCATTTCGGCACCTACTCCATCGCCGATGCGCATGCCGCGTTGCGAGCCGCGGGATTGCCCGCGCGCGCATGAACCGCGCGCACTGTCGGAATTATTGACGTTTCTGGAGCAGTTACTGTCAGCGTTAACCACGTAGACTCGCAGAGTGATGCGGTTGACGGCTACTGGCATGAAATTTGCGTTAACCGATTGAAATGTTGAGAAACGCACTCTCCTTGCGATCTGCTGTCCGGATCGTTCTGGCACTTGCAGCAAGCACGATGGCCGTGAGCCCTGCCCTAGCCGCCGGAAACGCACCGGTACCCGAGCCGAACATGGTCTCCGTTCTGGCGCTGGCCATCGCCGGCGTGCTGATCGGGCGACGTCTCGCGAGCAGGAAACCGCCCCGGGATTGAGCCATGTTGCCGCACAGGCTTGACCGCGCGCCTCGCGCGACGCATTGCCCGGCTCAATGAGCAGCAACGACACTCTCCAGCGCCTCGAAGCCGTGATCGCCTCGCGCCGTGGCGGCGATCCGGAAGCGAGCTATGTCGCCCGGCTGAATGACAGGGGCGTGGAAAAGATCGCGCAGAAGCTTGGCGAGGAAGCGGTCGAGGCGGTGATCGCGGCGCTGGGCGAGGATCGCGATGCGCTGGTCTGCGAGGCGGCGGACCTGGTGTTCCACCTGCTGGTGCTGCTTGACCGCAAGGATATCGCCCTTGCCGAGGTGCTGTCCGAGCTGGACCGGCGCGAAGGCACATCGGGCATCGCCAAAAAGGCATCCCGGAAGAATTAGCAGGAGCAGGCGTCATGCCGATCGACCCCCGCGAACCGTACGACGACAGCAATATCTTCGCCCGGATCCTGCGCGGCGAGCTGCCGTGCAACAAGGTCTACGAAGACTATCACGCGCTGGCGTTCCACGATATCCGTCCGCAGGCGCCGGTGCATGTGCTGGTGATCCCCAAGGGGCCATACGTGAGCTGGGACGATTTCACCGCAAAGGCGAGCGATGCCGAGATCGGCGGATTCATGCGGGCGGTGGGCGACGTCACAAGGCAGCTCGAACTGGACGGGCCGGGTTACCGGCTGATGGTCAACATGGGCGGCCACGGCCACCAGGAAGTGCCCCATCTCCACGTCCATATCTTCGGCGGGCGGCAGTTTTTCCAGATGATCCCCGACTGAGCGGCTCCGCAAGGCCTGAAATACATGTGAAAAAGGCGGCAAGTGCACGCCTGGCCGGGACAGGCTGGCTTTGCACCGCCACTACCAGCCGCTAGACAGCGCACCGGCATGACAGGATTTCCCGAACCCACCTCCGGCGTGATGGACGGCACGGTCCATCGCTACGCGGTGCGGGTCTATTACGAGGATACCGACGCCGGAGGTATGGTCTATCACGCCAATTACCTGCGCTGGTTCGAGCGCGCTCGCTCGGACATGCTGCGCTTGCTCGGGATCGACCAGCGCGCGTCGCTCGACGCGGGCGAGGGCTTGTTCGCGATTGCCGATCTCGCGATCCGTTACCTCGCACCGGCGCGACTTGGCGATGCGGTGCATGTCGAAACGCGGGTGGAAGAGGTTCGTGGGTCGAGCTGCGTGCTTCAGCAAATTGTCAGCCGCGATGATGTTCAATTGAGCGAAGCACGAGTCAGGGCGGGATTCATCGGCCCTGACGGCAAGCCGAAACGCCAGCCGCAGGCCTGGCGGGACAGGCTGGCTGCGCTAATAGTCAATCCGGAAGGACGGAAAACCTCATGATTTCACTTTTGGCTGCCGCTGCCGGCGCTCCCGACCGGCTCAACCCGGTCAAGCTGTTCCTCGATGCCGATATCGTCGTCCAGGTGGTGATGGCGGGCCTGCTGCTGGCAAGCGTCTGGGTGTGGATGATCATATTCGCCTTCTCGTTGCGGATGGGCAGGGTCAGCCGGCGATGCACGGACTTCGAACAGGATTTCTGGGAGGCGTCCAATGTCGAGGAATTCTGCAAGGCGCGCGGCAAGGGCAACGTGCCCTCGGCGGTCGTCGCGCAGGCTGGCATCGCTGAATGGCGCAAGTCGGGTTCGGCGCAGGGCTTTGACCTCGAAGGCGCGCGCCAGCGCGTTGCCGGAGCCATGGATTCCGCAGTGGCCCAGGAAGCCGACAGCCTTGCTGACCGGCTCAATTTCCTGGCGACGGTTGGCGCGATCGCGCCGTTCATCGGGCTGTTCGGCACCGTCTGGGGCATCATGAACAGCTTTTTCCAGATCGGCCAGCAACAGAACTCCTCACTCGCCGTCGTCGCTCCCGGCATCTCCGAGGCGTTGTTCGCGACCGCGCTCGGCCTGTTCGCCGCTATTCCGGCGGTGATCGCCTATAACCGCTTTTCGCACCGGGTGAACGGCTTCGAGGCCCGGCTGCAGCGCTTTGCCGACCGTTTCCACGCAGCGCTCAGCCGCAGGCTGGAGTCAAACTGATGGCGGTTTCGCTGCAATCTCGCGGAAGCAGGAGGCGCAGGGGAGGCCGAAGCGGCCGCACGCCGATGTCCGAAATTAACGTCACGCCATTTGTCGACGTGATGCTGGTGCTGCTGGTGATCTTCATGGTCACCGCACCGCTGCTCAAGGCCGGCGTGCCGGTCGACCTGCCCGACAGCCGTGCCAAGGCGCTGGCGGAAGAGGCCCGGCAGGTGGACATCACCATCCGGCGCGACGGGACCCTGTTCATCGACAATTCGCCGCTGGCGCCCGGTGAACTCACGGACCGGCTGGAACGCATCACGCCCGATGGAAACGGCAAGCTGCCGCTGATCGTCCTGCGCGCCGACAAGGCGCTGGACTATGGGCGGGTCATCGGCGTGATGGGGGAACTCAACCGCGCAGGATTCACGGCGATTTCGCTGGTGACGGGCGTGACGGCCCGGCCGCCCGCTGATGGTGAATCGCTCAGCAACCATTCAGACGAGCCTCAATAGGCCGGAACCATGACGGAAATCGCATTCCGGCAAGAAGAGGGGTTAGGACTGGCGGCGGCGATCATCGCCCATGCCGCGCTGCTCGCTTTCCTCGTGCTTCGCCCGGTGGGCGGAGACATAGTCAAGCCGCCAGAGCGGATTGCGGTTTCGCTGAGTGACGAGGTCGGCCTTGTTGCGGCGTCGCCCCAGCCTGCTGCCGACGCCGCGCCCGATCTTGCGCCAACGATCGGCGATGCGCCGCCTTCCGAACCGGAAGTGGCGGAGCCCGCTCCGGTTCGCCCCACGCCGGTGGTTACACCCCCTCGGCCCAGGCCCACGCCCGCGCGGGTCGTCGAGCGGCGACCGCAACAGGACTTGCGCCCGCGCCGCAGGCCGGACCGGCCATCTCCGCCGTCAAGGGCGCAGCCCCCGCAGCGAAGCGGAGGCAGCAGGCTTGGTAACGATTTCCTGGAAGGCGTGACAAACAGCGACCGCGGGTCGTCCACAAGCGCTCCGGCTGCGGCATTCGGTCCGCGCGAACAGGCATCGCTTGCGGGCGCTATCACCCGGCAGCTGAGGCCGCACTGGAGTGCACCGTCCGGTGTGGATGTGGAGCAACTGGTTTCGGTCGTCTCGTGGCAGCTCAATCGCGATGGCAGCCTCAGGGGCCGCCCGCGATGCGTGGACCAGCGGGGCATTACCGAAAGCAACCGTCCACAAGCGTTACTCCATTGCGAGCGCGCGATCCGGGCAGTTCAGCTTGCCGCTCCTTTCAATCTACCCGAACAGTTCTACAGCCGTTGGGATGATCTCGAATGGGATTTCGACCGGAGACTATGATGAAAACGCCTGCATTACTTTCCGCCCTGGCCTTGATGGTCGCTTTCCCGGCGCTGGCGCAGACGATCGACCCGATGGATACCGCCCCCACAGATGCCGGAGAGGCCGTTTTTGAGGGTGAGGCGGACGACGGCCCGCTGCGGGGCACGGTTACCGACGACAGCGTCTGGCAGGACCTTGGCATCGCCATCACCAGCTTTGCCACCGATCGCGACGTGGCGACGAGCACCAACGCCGGATCGACTGCGGCACTCGGGCGTGCGCTGTCGCAGGTGATCGCCGACAACCTCAAGAACAACGGTTTGTTCAAGCCGTCGGGGCCATCAGGCCTGCCCCAGCCGTCCTTCGCACAGGTGCCCGCTCCCGACTACCCGGTTTGGACGCTCAGGAGCACCGACATGCTGGTCCAGGGCTACGTCAGGGCAAGGCCGAACGGCAGGCTGGTAATCGGCTGCTATCTCTACGATGTCGCGCTCAAGCAGGTGCTGGGCAAGGCTGGCTGGGAAGTTCCGCCGGAAGACTGGCGCCGGGCGGCGCACAAGTGCTCGGACATGGTCTATTCGCGACTTTCGGGCGAAAGCCCGTTCTTCGACAGCCGCATCGCCTATATCGCTGAAACCGGCCCCAAGGACCGGCGGATGAAGCGGTTGGCCGTGATGGATTCGGACGGCGCCAACCACCGCTATCTCACCAGCGGCCAGTCGATCGCGCTGACCCCGCGCTATTCGCCGGACTACAAGTCGATCCTCTACCTGTCGTACCTGAACGGCTATCCCAGCGTTTACGTCTACGATCTCGAAACCAACAGGCAGCGGCTGATCACGCGGGGTTCGGATCCGATCTTCGCGCCGCGCTGGTCGCCGGACGGACGCTGGATACTCTATTCCATGGCGACGGCGGGCAATACCGACATCTACAAGGTATCAGCCTCGGGCGGGCGTAGCGAGAGGCTGACGAACGCGCCGGGGATCGACATTGGCGGAAGCTTTTCGCCGGATGGAAGCCAGATCGTCTTCGAAAGCGACAGGTCCGGCTCGCAGCAGGTCTATGTCATGAATTCCGACGGCTCGAACCAGCGGCGGATCAGCTTCTACGGCGGACGATCGGCGACGCCGGAATGGAGCCCGCGCGGCGACCAGATCGCCTTTACCCATATCGCCGGTGGCTTCCGCATAGCGGTGATGCAGCCCAACGGCCGGGGACTTCGCTACCTGACCAACAGTTGGCAGGATGAAGCGCCGACCTGGGCGCCCAACGGCCGCATCATCCAGTTTTTCCGCACCGAGCGCAATTCGGGCAACGCCTCGATCTGGCAGGTCGACCTCACCGGCAGCAACGAGCGCAAACTGCCCACGCCGGTCGGCGCCTCGGACCCTGCATGGGGTCCGGTCCGGCCATGAATCGACTGACAAGATGGAATTATTCTGGGAAACTCACCGTCTGTGATACACGTAGAACATACAAGAACAGGAGATTCGCATGCCTAACCTGCTGAGAATTGGACCCAGCTGTGCCCTGCTTGCCGGCTCGCTGGCACTTTCGGCCTGTGCAACAAAAGCTCCGCCGGAACTGCCGCCCGATCCGGGCCCGGCGACGACGACCGATTCGGGACCGCGCACGCTCGGGCCTGAGCCGGGGAGTCAGGCGGATTTCGTAGCCCAGATGGAGGGCGACGATACGATCTATTTCGACACCGACCGCTACAGTATCGACCTGGAAGACCAGGAGGCGCTCTCCAAGCAGGCGCAATGGCTGCTGCGTTATCCTGGCAAGCGGGCGACGGTCGAAGGGCACTGCGACGAGCGCGGCACCCGTGAATACAACCTTGCGCTTGGTGAAAGGCGCGCCAATGCGGCGAAGAACTACCTTATCGGGCTGGGTGTCGATGCCAGCCGGCTGACGACCATCAGCTACGGCAAGGAACGTCCGAAGGCGCTTGGCTCCAACGAAGCGGCCTGGGCCCAGAATCGCCGGGCGGTCACCGTCACGATCGACTGATCGCCCGACGTCGCTGCGGCTGAGGGAACTAGCGCGAGGGAATCAGCAATTGCGCCGGACTAGTGGGCAGTCCGGCGGCGGAGGCGGCGTGGTGCCGGGAATGCTGGTCAGGGCCCAACGGCAGGCGCGCGGCATCGCTGCCGAACAGCACATAGATCGACATCATCAGAACCGACATGGTTGCTGAAACTGTCAATCGATCGCTCATCATTGCCTCGTACTTACTAACCTAGATTAATATAAGCTCGGTTGGCTTATATTGCAATGCAGCATCTACACCAATCGGCTTAATGAGTGGCGAAGTCCTAACGGGGCTTGCGCTGGCGGTTATGTGCGGCTTATCGCTGGGCGGATGAGCCGTGCACGCCGATCCAATGACTGGGGCTTTCCCCGCTGGCGCGGCTACGAGGGCGCCCGGGAAGCCGCCACCGTGCGTCTGTGCGACCGGCACGGCTGCGACAAGGCTGGCGATTGCCCGGCGCCGAAATCGCCCAACAGCAAGGAGCGCTGGTATTTCTGCCAGGCCCATGCCGCGGAATACAACGCCGGCTGGGACTATTTCGCGGGTCTCGACGCCGAAGAGGCGGCCGAGCGCGAAAGCGCAGAGAAGGCCGAGAGTGCCGGTTACAGCGAATCGGCGCATTACGGCTGGGCGACATCCGGCGATGGCAGCCGCAGCCGCGACGAGATACGCGCGCTCGAATTGCTGGAACTCACGCCCGATGCGGATTTCGACGCCGTAAAGAAGGCCTGGCGGACCAAGGCCAAGGAAGTCCACCCCGACGTCAAACCCGGCGATGCCGAGGCGGCCAGGCAATTCCAGGCGCTGCAGCTCGCCTACGAGGTTCTGCGCCAGGCCGAGGAACGGCGCGAGTGGCGGGGATAGGCCAGGTCAGGGGTCAAGATGAGGCGAAATGACAACAGCAATTCCCGACTGTCCTGAGCCTGTCGAAGGACTGCTTTTTCTTCAGGCTGAGCGCCAAAGTGAAGAACAGCCCTTCGACAGGCTCAGGGTGAACGGGGTTGGTACAAGTTTCCCCGATCAAGCCATGAAGCGGAACTGACCCCGGTCGATAACCACCCGCTCGCCGTCGACGACGGTCTGAAACTGCGCGCCGCCGTCTGTCAGCCAGATCTGGGTGTCGAGCACTTCGCCCGGGTGAACCGGCTTGGACATCCGCCCGTAAATCCCGCCGAACTTGGCGACATCGCCATCGCACAGCCCCTTCAACAGCGCACGGGCTGCGAAACCGTATGTGCCGAGGCCGAAGAATATCGGCTTGTCGAAGCCGTCGGCCCTGGCGAGCGCCGGATCGGTGGCATGCGGATTGACGTCGCCCATGTGTCGGTAGATCAGCGACTGGCCGACGGGAATCTGCAGGCTGACGGTGAGGTCGGGAGCGCGCTCCAGCGGTTCCCATGGCGCTTCGTCCTCAGGACCACGAGGACCGCCGAAGCCGCCCTGTCCGCGCACGAACAGGCCGACGCGCGAGGCGCCGAGATACTCGCCGGTATCCGCCAGCGTCGCCCGCGTCTCTGACACGCACAGCGCCCCGCTGCCCTTGTCGAACACGCCGATCATCACCTGCTCGAGGTTGACCGTACCTTCTACCGGGATCGGCCTTGCAAGCGAGACGCCCTGCTCGCCATGGACGAGGCCTATGGGATAACCGTCCCATTCGCGCGCCGGGAAGCCCATGTCCTTGATCCAGCCCCCGTCCTCGATCGCCATGGTGGTGAGGAACGTCGGCAGCACTTTCTGCTCCAACCCGCTGGTGTTCTCGGTGGTGAACTCCAGCTCCTCGAGCGGATCGAGCAGCCCCGCGCCGACACCGATGGCGTAGAGCATCGCGCGCTGGCGGGTCCAGCTATAGGTCCCGGAGCCAAGGTTCCTGCCCTTCCATTCGTCGAATTTACCCATTGATCGTCACCCAATTGCGCCGTTTGCGGGACCTCACATAATCGACGCAACCGCCCAGACAAGCCCCACGATCAGGAAGGTGCCGGCGATATCGAGCAGCAGGCCGGCGCCGACCATGCGGGGCAGGTGGATCCGGCCCGTCGCCCAGGCGATGGCGTTGGGGCCGGTCCCGGCGGGCAGCATGAAGCCCCAGCTCGCGGCCAATGCAGCCGGCATCGCGAGCAGCATCGGATCCGCGCCCAGCGCGACAACGAGACTGGCGACCACCGGGATTATGCCGCTTGCCGTCGCAACATTGCTGGCGAACTCAGTGATGACGATCACCATCGCCACGATCGCCAAGGCTACCACCACCAGCGGAACCGCCGAAAGTGGCAGCAGCGACTGACCAAGCCAGTCCGCCAGTCCCGAGCTGCCCATGCCCGCGGCCAGCGCCAGACCGCCACCGAACATCATGATCACGTCCCAAGGTGCCTTGTTGGCTTCCTTCCACACCAGCATTGGCCGGCCTGTGCCATCGGGCAGCAGGAACAATGCGAGGCCTGCGGCGATGGCGATGGTGCCATCGGTCAGCGATTCCTTGGGCAGAAGGGGTTCGAGCAGTGGCTGGCCCATCCAGGCAAGGAACGCGAGTGCCACCACCGGGACCAGCCGCTTCTCCGGCGCGGACCATTCGCGCGTGATCGAGATCGCTGTGCGCGCCGTATCGATGTCAAACGGGTGGTTGGCAGTGCGCTGGACCCTGGCGATGATCCATGCGGCCAGCGGAATACCGGCGATGACTATCGGCAGGCCATAGAGGCTCCATTGGGCGAAGCTGATCTTCACGCCGATCGTGGTGTCGAGCAGGCCCACGGCGATGGCGTTGGTCGGCGAACCGACAATCGTGCCGATCCCGCCGATCGAGGCGGCAAAAGCGATGCCCATCGGCAAGGCGCCGGCAAGCCCGTCACGGCTCTCCTCGCCGATGCCGCCGCTCGCCAGCACCGCCAGTGCCATCGGCATCATGATCAGCGATGTCGAGGTGTTGGAAATCGCCATCGACAGGATGGCAGAGGCGACCATGAACGCCAGCAGCAACCGCGTTGATCCGCCGCCCTTGCCGAGAGCGCCCAGGATCGCCAGCGCCAGCCTGCGGTGCAGCCCAGTGCGCTCGATGGCGAGCGCGATGAAGGCGCCGCCCAGGATCAGGAACAGGATTGGCGAATAATAAGCCGACGCCGTGTCCTTGGCGCTCATCACGCCTGCGAACGGCAGCACCAGGAACGGGACGAGCGCAGTCGCGGTCAGCGGGATCGCCTCGGTCATCCACCAGCTCGCCATCAGCACGACAAGCCCGGCGACGATCCACGCCTGGTCGGACATCCCGCCCGGCGCGGGCAGGAAGATGCCCGCGGCGAGTGCGAGAAGGCCAACGAAAAGGCCAATGCGGGGTGGTGTCATCGCTGTCTCTCCCATCGGCAGACCGGGGGGAGGCTGCCCTTACTTCGGCGCCAGCACCATCAGCATCTGGCGGCCTTCCATGCGCGGATAGGCTTCAATCTTGGCGATTTCGGCAACATCGTCCTGGACCCGCTTCAGCAGGTTCATGCCGAGCTGCTGGTGCGAGAGCTCGCGGCCGCGGAAGCGCAGGGTGACCTTCACCTTGTCGCCATGCTCGATGAACTTGTTCACGTTGCGCATCTTCACATCGTAATCGTGATCGTCGATGTTGGGGCGCATCTTGATTTCCTTGATGTCCTGCGTCTTCTGCGTCTTGCGGGCGGCATTGGCCTTTTTCTGCGCTTCGTAGCGGAACTTGCCGACATCGAGGAACTTGCAGACCGGCGGATCGGCGTTGGGGGATACCTCGACGAGATCGAGGCCGACATTGGCGGCCTGCTCGATGGCTTCATTCGTCAGCATGACACCGAGATTCTCGCCGTTCTCGTCGATGACGCGTACCTTGTCGACGAGGATGGTGTCATTGTAGCGCGGCCCGCTCTTGACGGGCGGCGTCATCATGCGCCGGGGTGGGGGTGCTATATGCGTTCTCCTGTATTGTTGCCGTAATGGACGGTTGCGCGTGTCATTAGTCCGATTCGCCGTAACACGCAAAGGGGCAAAATTGCAGCTTTCCGATCAGCCGAAGATGCCGGGCAATTCTCCCTGTGGCGATTGACCCGGTCCCCCGGCCCGCCAGATCGGATAGTAAAGCGCCTTTCCGGCGGCCGGAACGACCGCGTTTATCGAGCGCGCCGGCTGCATGGCCTGGTGGATCGCCGGGTCCGTGGCGTCGAGCCCGCCGGTCAGCGATCCGAAAGCCGGCATGATCAGCCGCGTCTCGCTGACCACGGCGCAGGGCCGGGTGATGCGGCGGCCCTTCGCCGAAACCCTTAGCTTGGGGTGAAAGTGCCCGGACAGTTCGCGTCCGGTTTCGCCCGGTTTCGCCATGTGGCGCAGCATTGTGCCGGATACCGACAGCTCCTGCACCACGTCGCCGCCGCCCATGCCGGGCGCGTTCGCATCGTGGTTGCCCGCGATCCAGACCCATTCGACCGCTCTGGTCAGAGCCGCGAGCATTCCCGCCGCGTGGGGCTCGAGCCTCAGCGCGCCTTCGTCGTCGTGGAAGCTGTCGCCCAGCGCGAACACCCGCCTTGCGCCGGTCTTGCGGATGGCGAGCGCCACTCTCTCGAGCGTTTCCCGGCTGTCGTAGGGCGGCAGCATCTGGCCGCGTTCGGCAAAGAAGCTCGCCTTTTCGAGGTGGAGGTCGGCCACCAGCAAGGCTCGCTCAAGCGGCCAGAAGATGGCGCGGCCATCGACCAGCAGCATTTCCTCACCCGAGAACGAAAAGGGAACCATGCTTTTCCTTGCCGGATCGCGCCGAGCTTGGCAAGGGCATCGGCATGACTGACTGGAAGCCATATACCGAGCGCGCCAAGGCCTGGTTCGAGAGCCTGCGCGATGCCATCTGCGCCGAGTTCGAGGCCATCGAGCGCGAGGCCGGCAGCACCGCCGCCTTCGAATACACGCCCTGGCAGCGCGATGCCGTCGGGGGTGGGGACGGAGAGACAGGCGGCGGCGTGCGCGGGCTCATCAAGGGCAAGGTGTTCGAAAAGGCCGGTGTCAACGTCTCGACGGTGCATGGCGACCTGTCTCAGCAGTTCGCTGCGTCGGTGAATGGCGCGTCGGCAGACCAGCCGGCATTTTCCGCAACCGGCATCAGCCTTGTCGCGCACATGTCCAACCCGCATGTGCCCGCCGTGCACATGAACACGCGATTCCTCACCACCACCAAGGCGTGGTTCGGCGGCGGCGCGGACCTCAACCCGCCGCTTCCCTATGATGAAGACACCGAGGAATTCCACGCGGAGCTGAAGGTTGCCTGCGATGCCCACGGCGCGGACTATTACGAGCGCTACAAGGCCTGGGCCGACGACTATTTCTACATCCCCCACCGCAAGTGCCATCGCGGCGTTGGCGGTATCTTTTACGACCATCTGGAATGCGGGGACGAAGCGGCGTGGGAAGCCAATTTCGCGTTCACCCGGGCAGTCGGCGAAGCGTTCCTGGCGGTGTTCCCGCGCCTGGTGCGGCGGCGGATGGGGATGGAATTTTCGCCCGCCGAAAAGCTCCAGCAACTCGAATGGCGCGGCCGCTACGCCGAATTCAACCTCGTCTACGACCGGGGCACCGCCTTCGGACTCAAGACCGGCGGCAATATCGACGCTATTCTCATGAGCCTGCCGCCGAAAGCCGTGTGGAGCTGACTGCGATCAGCGGCCCAAGTTCAGCCCGGCATCGACGACCAGCGTCTCGCCGGTCATATGACGCGCTGCGGGCGAGCCGAGGAACAGCGCGGCGTCGGCAATGTCCTGAGCTGTCGAGACGGCACGGAGCGGGGTCACCGATTCGATGTGGGCGCGCAGCGCATCCGTGCCGCCCGCCGGCGTCAGCTTGTCGAACCAGGGCGTATCGATCAGCCCGGGACACAGCGCGTTGACCCGGACCTTGGGAGCAAGCGTGCGCGCCAAGGTCTTGGTCATGGTGTTGAGCGCGCCTTTCGATGCGGCATAGGTAAGTGAGCTGCTGACGCCGCTGATGCCCGCCACAGACGAGCTGATGACCACTGCGGCGCGTTTTGAGGCTTCGAGCAGGGTGCGTGCTGCGCGCACCATCTGGAACGCACCGACGACGTTGACGCGGTAGACCTTCAGGAATTCGTCGGCATCGATCGTCTCGAGATCGCCCTGGAAGGCGCTGCCGGGGATGCCGGCATTGCTGAACAGCGCTTCGATGCGGCCATAGGGCTCTGCCGCCGCGACGATCCTGCGGCAATCCGCATCCTCGCCGACATCGCCTTTGGCCAGCACCGCCTCTGCGCCTGCATCGCGCACAAGCCCGGCGGTAATTTCCGCCTCGGCATCGCTGGAGGCATAGTTGACGACGACCGCCTTCGCGCCCTGCTCTGCTGTCCCCACCGCAATCGCCCGGCCAAGGCCGGTCGAAGCGCCGGTGACGACGACGACGGCATCTTCATAGGGCGGCTGCATCGCCACGGCCTAGTAGCCGCTGCCGCTTCCCGCCGCTCCGTCCGGCGCAACGCCGGGGACGCCGAGGAAGTCGTCGTCCTCACCATACCAGTGGCGGAATTCGGAGAAGCCGGGGACGTTGGCGAAAGTGCTCATCGCCATCGGGTCGCATTCGACATGGATCACCGCCGGCTTGCCGGAAGCGAGGGCACGCTCGACAGCGGGTGCGATGTCCTCGGCCTTCTCGACATATTCGCCATGCGCGCCGAAGCTTTCGGCGGTCTTGTCGAAGCGGACTTCCTGGCTCCAGCGGGCTTCGGGCGTCGGGGTGTTCTCGCCGAAATTGGCCTTGTAGGAGGCCGCTTCCAGACCCCAGGCATGGTCGACCCAGACCACGCAGATGATCGGCAGCTTCTTGCGGACCGCCGTCTCCAGCTCGGAGATGTGGAACATGAAGGCGCTGTCGCCGGTCAGCAGCACGACCCGGCGCTTGTCGCCCACCGCCATCTGCGCGCCCATCGCCATGGAAATGCCGTTGCCGATCGCGCCCCAGTTGGAACTCCACATCGAATCGCGCGGCGTGAACTGGACCAGCGCGGAGGCCCACATGCTGGCCCCGCCGCCGTCGCGCACCATGATTGTGTCTTCGGGCAGCACCCGCGTGGCCTCGATTGCGACCTGCCCCGGATGGACCGGCATCGAGGTGTTGGGCACGCTGTCCACCAGCGCCTGCTTCGCGGCATCGCGGGCCTTGGTCCAGGCGGGCAGGCCTGCGGGCAGATCGCGCTTCACGCCTGCCAGCGCTTCGTTCAGCTGGGGGACGATGTCGCGCAGGTCGCCGACCAGCGGAACGTCGATCGGGCGGTTGACGCCGATGGCGGTCGGATCGCGCTCGACATAGATCCACTTGCGGGTGTCGTTGCCTTCTTTCCAGCTATGCCCCTTGCCGTAGTTGAGCGGCTCGCCGAGTTCCGTGCCGATGGCCAGCACCACGTCGGACTGCGCAGCGATCTGTCCGCCTTCGGGCGAGCTGTAGGGGAAGGTCCTGTCATCCATGCCGGGCAGGACCGCCTCGACCGCGTTGGAATTGAGGATGGGGCAGGCAAGCTTGCCGGCAAGCTCGGCCAGCGCATCGTGCATCCGCATGACGAAGCCGCCCTGGCCCAGCAGCAGCACCGGCGCCTTGGCGTTTTCGAGCAGCGTGCGCGCTTCGGCGAGCGACTGCGCGTCGGCGCGCTGGTGGACCAGCCGGTAACGCGAGGCCGGCGGCGGCGGCGGCAGGTCGAACTTGGCGCCCAGCAGGTTCAATGGGAATTCGATATAGGTCGGCCCCGGCACGCCCGATTGTGCGACCCGGAACGCTTCCTGGAAGATCTCGTCGGTCTGTTGCGGATATTCGATGATGCCGGTGTATTTCACCGCATTGGCGAACAGCGGCGGCTGGCTCATGTACTGCATCTTGCCGCGCTTGACCTTCTGCTCGTAGTAGCGCTGGCGGTTGGCCATGATGAAGACGGCGGGCACGTTTTCCTTCAGCAGGAAGCTCGCCCCGGCCGCGACATTGGCGACGCCCGGCCCCTTGTTCATGCACAGCACCACCGGCTTTCCGGTCATCCGGTAATAGCCGTCGGCGGTATGCGTGCTCGACTGCTCGTGGTGGGGAGAGACGATGTTCATGCCGCGCCGCTCGGCCTCGATGAACAAGCCGAAGAAGCTGGGATCGGGAATGCCGAACAGCGTGTCGACGCCCTCGGCCTGAACGAGGTCGACGATGCGGTGATAGATCGGTTGTACGGTCATGGAAGTCTGCCCCTTCGGATGGGTGATTGGGTGGCGTGTTGCGAGCGGCCCTATCAAGCCCGGGAAGAAACGCCAAGGCGAGTCTGCCGTCGTGCCGAAGGAGCGTGAAGCGGCGCTACCTTAGGGCCTCCCCCGTATCGGGATCGAGGTTGCGGTAGCTGCCGAGTGTCAGGAACAGCAGTCCGGCAACGATGAACGTCGGGATCAGGGCATAGAGCACGAGGTCGTAGGTCTTCGTCGCGTCGTAGACGAGATTGGCGAGAACCGGCGATATGCCGGTGCCGAACAGCAGCAGCCCGTTGATCGTGCCGAACAGCGAGCCGAAATAGCGCGTGCCAAAGTGGCGGCCGACGAGATAGGCGTTGCAGTCAAGCTCAGCGCCGATCGACAGGCCGAGGATCAATGTGGCCGCCGCCGCCCAGGCTTGTGAACCCTCGCTGCCGATCATGATCGCCAGCGTGGCGAGCGGCAGGACGCAGCTCACCGCCGCAACGATATTGCCGTTGTAGCGGTCGAGCAGGAAGCCGCCGATGACCCTCCCGGTGATCGAGCCGATGCCAAGCAACCCTGCGGTCGCCGCGGCCTTCGCGGGTGTCAGGCCCTCGCCGATCAGCACCGGCACCATGTTCTGCGTCAGCATGCCGTTCGCCACCGCAAAGACGATCGATGCGGCGGCGAGCTTGAGGAACTTGACGCTCGCCATCTGCCGGCGCGCACCGGACTTGTCCGTCGTTCCTTCGCCAGGTGCCGCGAAACGTTCGGTGCGGCGATGCGCCGGGTGCTCGCGAAACAGCAGGAACACCGTCGGGAACACCGCCGCGCCGCCGATCGCGGCAAGTCCGGCATAGGCCATGCGCCACCCGTAAGCTTCGACCAGCGCGTTGGAGATGATCGGCCAGAGCGCCGCGCCGAGACCGGTACCGGACAGCGCGATGGCGAGCGCCAGGCCCCGGCTGTTGAAGAAAAAGCCGTTGAGGATGGAAATCCACACCGTCGGCATGATCGTCATCGCGCAGACTGCCAGCATCGCCCACAGGCCCCACCAGGACCAGATGTCTGAGGTAGCGAGCGACAGGCAGGCAAGGCTGGGGCAATAGATGAGGATGCCCAGAAGGCCGATCCTGCGTGGTCCGAAGCGGTCGACAAGAACTCCGACGAGCGGCCCGCCGGCCAGCGCCAGCACTGCGATGAACGACATGCCTAGCGTGATCTGCGCGCGCGGCCAGCCGAACTCCTGTTCCAGCGGCCCGATCATCACGCCCAGCGAATAGCCATGTGCGGTCGACAGCATGATCGCCAGGAAGCAGGGCAGCACCCTGAACCAGTGGCTACGCCACTCCTGCATTGCGCTGGCGGGTGTCAAATCCGCATTCCTCCCTTGCGCCTCTGTGCGGCGCAAGGGGGATCGCGGTCAAGCGGATATGGAGGTCAGGCCTCCGCAATCTCAGCCTTGTCGTTGAGCGCTTCCATATCCTTCAGCCGCTTCGCTGACCCCTTGCCGGCTTCGCCGTGGTCGAGGGTGCCGAACATCCAGTCGTAGAGCAGCGTGATCGTCGCGAAGTTGCCGCCGGTGAACTTGGCGTGGTGGTAGTGGTGCATCTTCGCGGCGTAGTTGAGATATTTGAACGGGAACTTGTCGACCTTCCACAGGTCGTGGTTGTGGAGGTTGATCTGCTGGAAGGCGATCCAGGTGATGACGATGGTGATGACGTGGAACTTGCCCAGCAGCAGCGGCAGCAGGGCGATGGTCGCGACATAGAGGCCAAGGCCAAGGAACACTTCCAGCGGGTGGATATAGCTCGAATCGCGCCGGCAGGGGTTGTGCTGGCGGTGATGGACGGCGTGCATCCAGATCAGCGGCCCGCCGAGAAAACCGGCATCGTGGAAGATGAAGCGATGCGTGAGGTAATAGAAGAAATCGTAGACCATCAGGATCACGAACATGTCGAGCAGCATCTGCCACCATGGCTCGGGCGCGGCGGTCAGGCAGAAGGGCATGATCGCGATGAAGATCAGCGCTGTGAAGAACAGGCCCCACTTCATGTTCCACTTCTGGTTTTCGGCATAGCGGGGCTTCTGCATCTTGTCCCTGAAGGTGCCGACGTTGAGATCGTCGGCTTCGCGCAGCACCGGCACCAGCCGGATCAGCTTTGCGCCGATGAAGGTCAGGCCGACGATGCCGGCAAAGGTGATCAGCGAGAGCTTCCACTGGTAGTTGTCGATGATCGCGGCAATGATCGCATTGTCCATGATTATCCCTCACAGGTCTTGAGAACAGCGTTCTCATAGGATTTAGCGGCTCGCGCATCATTGCGCAAGGTCAAATGGCGGAAGCTTCCCCTAAAGGGCTCTCAGCACGCGGTAACGATCGTCCATCGCCCGGTTGGCGACGTCGGAGCCCGCGCCCAGACGTTCGAAGCCGTGCGGGGAGCCGGGATGGATATGGAGCTCGATCGAACTGCCGGCGCAGGCGATGCGCCGCGCATATTCGATGTCCTCATCGCGGAATATGTCCAGTTCGCCGCATTCGACATAGGCGGGCGCGATGCCGGACAAGTCCTTCGCACGGGCTGGAGCGGCGCTTTCGGGCACCTCATCGCTGCCGAGCCTGTCGCCCAGCAGCGCGTTCCAGCCGGTGAAATTCTGATCATAGGTCCAGCCTGCGAAGGGCACCAGTTCGGGATCCGGCTCGAGATTGCGGTCGTCGAGCATCGGATAGATCAGGATCTGGCGCTTGAGCCTCAGCCCCCGGTCGCGGGCCAGCAGGGCGACGCCTGCGGAAATCCCGCCGCCCGCACTGTCGCCCATCACCGCGATGCGCGTAGGATCGACGCCCAGTTCGGAGGCATTGTCGAACAGATATTTGAGGCCCGCATAGGCATCCTCGACCGGGGTCGGGTGGGGATGTTCGGGCGCGAGGCGGTAGGAGACCGCCAGCATCGGGACGCCGGTTGTCGCGACATAATTCTCGATGATCGCCACATAGAGGTCGACGCTGCCGCAGACCATGCCGCCGCCGTGGATGTAGCACACGCCCGATCCGGGGGAGCTTCCCTTCTTGGCGAACCAGTGCAGAGCGATCTCGGCGCCGTCATGGGACATGGTCGCATGGCTGGTGCGCGTCACATCCGGATTGGGCGGTACCATCTCGGCCATCGCCGCCATCAGCGGATTGGTCGCCTCGCGCAGGCCGACCGCGTCGCCTCGCGGCGGAGCAGGCGGCAGGTCAGCGCGCGCGGCGGCGACCTGTTCAAGCAGGACGGCAAGTTCGGGATCCCAGTTGAATGGCATGTCTCTCTCCCTCGGTTCGGCGTGGTCGTTACATGGGCCGATACAAGGCAGGAGCTAGCCCGGCTTGGGC